>NZ_JBEOVM010000016.1:0-98042 GCF_040295505.1 Streptomyces sp. NPDC002790
TGCAGTTCGAAGAGGACTACACGAACGCGACGACGATCATGCTGGAGCAGAACTACCGCTCCACGCAGACGATCCTCAGCGCGGCGAACCTACAACTTGCTTCCCGCGAGACGGAGTTGGTGTCGGCATCATCGGGGGTGTGGGGCTGGGGGTTGTTCGGGTTCGTCATCGGGTGCGGTTCCTCGTGGTGCGGATGCGGTGCTGGATCTCGGCGGCCAGATCGACCATGGCGGTCGCGCCGTCGAGGAGGCGGACGGGCGATTCGGGGCGGTGCTGGACGAGCCACTGGCCAGTGGGTGCCAGTACGGCTGCGTGCAGCAGCTGGTGGTGCACGAGTACGTCCGCCCAGGCGCCCGCTTCGGCGGTCGACGGGACGTGCGTGCGCGGGTGGTGGGCAGGAATGGCGGTCCCTCCGTGGCAGGAGCGGTGGCCCGACCGAGGCCGGGCCACCAGATGGATGGGGAGTCAGGCGCGTGACCTGCTTCTTTGCAGGTTTCAGCCGCACTCGGGGCATCGGTCAAGGTGCGTGTTCAGGGCCCGCGCCATGTTCCACTTCACCGAGACGGCGTTCTTCGCACTCGTCTTCGCCGGCGCGGATCCCTGGTGGCGCTCGGCGTGGCCGCGCAGGAAGCGAGCGTCTCGCTCGAACTCGTCCTTGATGGTGGCGAACCTGTGGCAGGTCTTCATCGGGCCGTGCTCCTTGTCGTGGTGGTGCCTGCCTCGGCTCGCAGCAGTTGCAGGAGCTGCGTGAGGTTCTCGTTCCGGCCGCCCGCGAGGTTCAGGGCGCGGAGGATCTCCCGCAGCTGGGGACGGGTGATGACCGCGTTTCCGTCGCGCTTCAGCAGTGCGGGTATGTGGGGGCGCACCAGCTCGGCAGTCTCTTCGAGGCTCAGTTGCTTCCGTCGAGGGCGCTTGGACTTCCCGCCACTCGGCCGGCTCCGCTGCGCCTTCGTCTTGGGCTTCGGCTTCCGGCGTACGGGGACGGTGTGGGGGCGGTCCCCTTCGGTCGCCGTCCCCGTTTCCGTGTCGGGGTGTTCGCGGTCCCCGTTGTTGTTGGGGACGGTGTGGGGACGGTCCCCTTCGGTCGCCGTCCCCGTTCCCGTGTCCGGGTGCTCCCGGCCCTCGTCGCCGTTGGGGACGGCTGCCGGGGACGGGCCAGCCCCCCGCTGTGCAGCGGCTTCGTGGATGCTGCCGCTCGCAATGGCGGTGCTGACCTCGGTTCCGGGGACGGTGATGTTGTCCTCCTCGGCCGTCCCCTCGCCCTGGTCGGATGGGTGCGACCCGTGCTCGTCAGCGTGGTCCCCGTTGTCGTTGGGGACCGTGAGGGGGCGGTCCCCGTTGGGCTCGGTCCCCGTCCCCGTCTCCATTTCTGTCGCGACCTCGACGGCGCGGTCCCCGACCGGAGCGGTGGCTCGGGGACCGACTTGCGGGACCGCGCTTGGGGACGAGGACGGGACGAGAGAGGACCGGTTCTCGGGGTGCGCGTCCTGGTCCCAGTCGGGATCGATCTGCCGACCCGGAGCCGTGGCGTGGTGGTCCGTGAGGCGTGATTCCGCCGGCTGGTTCGCTACCGCAGAGGCGTCGGCTGTGGCATCGCTGCGGTCGGATTTGACCGTGGCACCGAGATGGAGAGCAAGGGCAGCTGCGACTGGCGGCACGGCCGACACCAGGATCACCAGGAAGGAGTTGGACTTGAGGTGTCCCGTCGACACCAAGTGGCCGACCGCGTTGAGGACCACGGACATCGTCACGGAGCCGAGCGTCAGCCAGCGCCCCATTTTCTGGGCGGCGCTCGCAGAGAGCCACGCGAGTCCGGCGACGACGGCGAGCACGTCCACGCTGACGGGGAGCGCCCAGGCCATGGTCTCGCTCCATCCGACGGCTCGACCGAGGGCGGTGAGGGCATCGGCGCTCGCGATCATCGCGACGATGGCGACCACGGCGGCACCGGCGACAATCAGGTTGCGCTGTCCCGTACTCATGCGCCGCGCCGGTGGTTGCACGGTCGAGTGGTCATGGTGGCCGGGCGCTTCCACGGTCGGTTCCGCAGGGTGTGTGTGGCGGGTCGCGGCGATGTGGGTCATGCGGCCTTTCGGAGGGCGGCGATCAGGGAGTCGGTCTGCACCTGACGGGGCACCTGCACTGGCGCGGCGGTGTCCTCGCCCTCGGCGGTCTCGTCGTCGGTCGGCTCAATCTCCACGGCCTGGTCCCAGTAGCGGTCGCGGTCGGCGACGGCGTGTGCGGCGTTGCGCATCAGGTCGCGCGCCCAGTCGAGGTCGAGACGCAGCGTGTGGGCGAGGCGCTCGGGGCTCCATCCGCGGACATAGGCGTGGCGGGTGACGGCGTCTCGCTCGGCGTCGCTGAGGTGGATGTCGCGCCCTTCGAAGGCGGCCTTCACGCGGCTGTAGTCCAGGCGCTTGTTGACCTTGGCGTGCCATGGGCGGCGCTCGTCCTCGGTGAGCCCGCCCCACATGCCGTGGCGGATCTCGTTCTCCAGCGCGTAGTCGAAGCACTCCTTCCTCACCGGGCACTGGCCACAGATCGACTTGGCTTCGTCGATGGCCGCGCGGTCACGGGCCGCATGGAAGAACAGCGCGTCGATGTCTTCGGCCGGCAGACGATGGCACAGCCCGCGTTCCTGCCAGCTGTGGTCGGCGATGCCCCGGAGGATGGGGGTCGGGGTGTCGTTGGTGGTGATGTGGCGCAAGGCAGTCTCCGGAAGTCGCCTCGGGTGGCGCGGGTCGCTCGGCACCGGTGGTGGCTGGGGTGCGGCGGGGCGCTTCGTGGCGGGCTCGGGGTACGGCGGCGGGCCGTACGCAAGGCGGAACGTTTCTGTGGAGAAGCGGGCTGCGGTCAGGCGGCGGGCGCCTGGGCCTGCGCCGCCAGGGCGCGGTCGATGCGGCCGGGGTGGGCGGTGGCGCGCGGTGCGTTGCCCCGCGCAGAGCCGTCGAGGGAGATGCGCCGACGGCGGCAGGGCTCGCCCGTGTCGGCGTGACACCACTCGCACGGCACGGCGAGGACGTCGGGGCCTCCGGTGGCGATGGCGGCCTCGCGGGCGGCGCGGGCCGGGCGGTAGGGAGCCAGCTCGGCGCGGACGGCGGCCGGGATGTACGAGCCGACGGCGGCCAGCTGGTCCTTCAGGCCCGGCCGGTGTCGCCCGGCGGTGAGTTCGCGGTGCTCCGAGGGGGCGGCATGCCCGGCAGCCACAGCGTCGCGCCGCGCCAGCAGCTCTGCCCGCCAGGTTTCCGGGTCATCCGGGTCGGCCATCGGGGTCGGGTCGGTGTGCCGGGCCAGACGCTCGCGGTAGTACGTCTGCCATTCGCGGGCCACGTCGGCAGGCAGGATCGGGTACGGCGAACTCACGATGCGCTTGCGGGAGGTCTGGCGAACGTCCCAGCCCTGCCCGGTGGCCATCGGTACGTCTTCGAGCAGCTCATGCCATGTGTTGAGCTGGGATCGGGCCTCGCCTTCATCCGTGCGGATGAGTCGCGGGTCCAGGCGGCCGACGTAGGTGAGTACGGCAGCAACTTCGCGGCGGTCCAATGTAGTTACTCCGTTCCGGTCGGTTCGTCGAGGGCGGCCTTCAGTGCGGCCATGTGCAGGTCGGCTTTGGTCATGCCGGCCTGTGGCGCGGTGCTTCCGCCGGGCAGGGCGTAGAGGTTCGGGCGCTGGGATGTGGGGGTGTGCTCGCGGGCGATCCAGGACTGCCAGTCGGCAGCCCAGGCCGCGGCGGGGCGAGGGCTCCAGGCGGCGCGGTAGTGGCGCCACTTCGCGTCGGCGGCCTGCAGGCCCTGCTCGCCGAGGCGTGCGAGGTGTCCCTGCTGCTGGGCCCAGGACAGGCTCGCGTCGTCGACCTGCCAGTTGGTGGCGGAGGTGAGGTCGGCAGCACTACTGCTGCTGTACCTACGGTTCACCTTCGGTTCACTACTACAGTTCTGGGGGTCAGTTTCTGACCCGGAGTGGGGTCGGTTTCTGACCCGGAGTGGGGTCGGATTCTGACGAGGGGGTGCAGGTTTTGACCCGGTCAGATCCTGACGACGGGGGCCGGTTTCTGACCCTGCCTTGCGCCAGATGCGGTGCTTACGCAGCCGCTCCTCGTCCAGGTCCTCCAGGGCGGGGGCGGGGTCGGTGTCCGTCAGAGGGGCGACGTCCTCGGCACGCAGCTCGGGGTCGGGTTTCTGCGCAGCCGCGACCTTGGCAAGCCAGGCAGCAGGGCGCGGCATCCGGTAGACCGTGCTGTGCTGCGGGCCCTCGTAGCCGTTGAGGACCTCCAGCTCGCCGGCGTCCTCCAGCAGAGCCAGCGAGGTGCGCACGGCGTTGCGGCTGGCGTTCGTCCGCTCCATCAGCTCGGTGAGGGACGCGTAGGCGACGCACTGCACGTCGGGGATCCGGTCGGCGAGCGAGAGCAGGACCAGGCGGGCTGTGCCACGGCTGGCACTGCTCTCCCACACCCACTTGCGTGCCTGCCCGCTCATCGGGACACCGCCGTCTTGAGGCGGGCGTCAGCCCATGGCTGCGGCGCGATTGTGGCCGGCGGTCCGTCGGTCGATGAGCGGTAGGCCGGGTGGGCCAGTGGGGCTGCCGCGCTGGCCGAGGGCTTCGGCCTTTTGTGCAGGGCAGGCGACATGTAAGACTCTCCTCCGTAGTGAAGCCCGCGCCGGGGTGCCCGTAGGAAAGGTCCGGTGCGGTGAAGGTGGGTAAATCTCTCGCCCTTGCCGGGGCAGGAGTACCATTTGGCGTTCGGCGTCCGGGAGTTAGCGCTCCTTGGACGCCGCCGCTGTTTCAGGGGCTGTGTGCCCTAGCTGGATCGGGCGTTCTGCACTTCGCTCCTCGTGTCGTCGACTGCCGGACGTGGTGCCCGGCGGGGGACGACGAACATATGGGGGCCCTGCGGCAAGATCCAGACCTTGCTAAAGAACACTCCACAAGTCGCGTGAGGCTGACGGGTGGTCTCGGCTGGTCGCTCACGCTCGGAAGCGACGGTCTCGGCGGGCTGTCCACGCTGACTGCCGGTATCGGCTTGCGGAAAGGGGCAGGGCAGCACGAGCAGACTCCCGGGGCCGGACGGGCTCAGGTCGGCGACGAGGTGTACGGATCATCCCTCGTTCGCTAGGCTGAAACTATCCCAGTATCGGGATATGGGTCAACGGCCTGCGATTTCTTCAGTAGAAACAACCAGGGAGTGGAATGCCGCCTCGTCTCTTTGACGGTCGCCGCCTCTATGACGTGCGGCGCGCTGCGCATCGCACGCAGGGCGACGTGGCCCAGGAGCTGGGCGTATCGCCGTCGTCGGTCGGCAGCTGGGAGACCGGACAGTGGCCCCCGGACGCCGAGAAATTGCCGGCAGTCGCTGCTGCGGTCGGCCGGGACCTGGACGAGCTATTTCCGCGCCCGGGGCTCCCGGACCTTGCCGATCTGCGCTGCGACGCGGGCGTCTACCTAAAGCAGGTGCCGGAGCTGATCGGGACGAAGAGCGCCGGCCCTGTGTCGAACGCCGAGAAGGGCGTCCGGCGGCTCAGCGAGCAGTACGTCGCGCCGCTCGCCAGGGGCTACGGGGTGAGCGTGGAGGCGCTGCTGGCGGCGCAGGAGCGATCATTCGGGCAGGAGGCTCCGCCACCCGCCACGGAGGTCCCCAAGTCGTTGGCCGAGAAGATCAGCTATCTGCTTGCGCACTCTTATGCGGGCCCGGAGGCGCGGCCTTCGGACGAGGACCTTGCTCGCCAGGTCAACGAGCATGCAGGGGCCCCCATCGCCACGGAGGCCAGCATCTGCGCGCTGCGGACCGGCGCTGAGACCGCGGCTTCTCCCGTGCTCCGGGACGGGCTGGCGGCCGTGTTCGGTGTATCGCCGATGTACTTCCAGCCCCACGAGGCCACAGCGCGCCAAGTCGTCGAGGGACTGCAGCTCCTGGCCTCGGGAAATGTCGGCAAGGTGGCGGCGCGCGGTCTGGGCGAGGAAGGGCTCAGTGCCGACCTCCTCGCCTTCATCAACAAGGCTGCCGCCGAGCTGCAGCAGCGAGACCTGCCTGGGGCCGACGGCCCCAAGCAGTAGTCCTCGCTTCCGGTGCGAACGCAGCGTGTGACTGTCTATGCCTGGCCGGGGCGGTAGCTGCGGACGCCGCGGGCGAAGACGGCCCGGACGTCCTCCAGGGCGGTGAGGTCGGTCAGCGGGTCGCCGTCCACGACGAGGATGTCGGCGCTATAGCCGACCTTGATCTGCCCCGTCTGGTCGGCCACGCCCAGTGCGAGCGCCGCCTCGCTGGTGGCCATCTCCAGGATGCGGTCGTTGGACATGCCCAGGTGCTCGTAGAACTCCAGCGCGGCGATCAGCCCGTCGTGGCCCGCGCGCTGCACACCCGCATCGGTGCCCGCGATCAGGCGCACGCCGGCCTCGGCCATCTGCCGTACCGCGTCGAACATGGCCTGAGCCCGCTCCTGGCCGAAGAAGCGCGGCAGCATCTTCCAATGCGGGCTCACAGCCGGGCACACGTGGATGCCCTTGGCGACGATCTTTTCCAGGATGTCGTCGCGAACCTCGATGCCGTCCTCGGTCATCCAGGTGCAGTGCTCGATGGTGTCGACCCCGGCCCCGACGGCCGCCGTGATCCCGTCGACGCCGTGCGCGTGCGCGGCGACGGGCAGTCCGGCGGCGCGGGCCGCATTGACGAGCGCGGCGAGGTCGGCGGGGGCGAACTGGGTCTCGTGGCTCTTGGCGCCGCCCTTGGTGAGGCCCCCGCCGGTCTCCATGACCTTGATGACCTGAGCGCCGGCTTCGGCATTGCGCTGGACCAGCTCGCGGATCTCCTGCTCGCCGGAGACCTCGCCTCCCAGGAACCAGCAGTGCCCGCCGGGAGGAGTGACGGGTACACCCGCGGAGACGATGCGTGGCCCCGGTACGGCGCCCTGCTCGATCTCCTGGCCCAGGCGCACCGCGAGGTGACCGCGGTCACCCAGGTCGCGGGCGGTGGTCACACCGATCCGCACCATCTGCTCGGCTCGAGCCCGCATCCCTGCCAGCAGCGCCTCGTCGTCCTGCTGCTCCAGGGTGGTGACGGGGTCGGCGCCTCCGTCGAACGCAAGGTGCACGTGCGCGTCGATCAGTCCGGGCATCAGCGTGCCGACGGGGTAGAAAAGGCGTGGCTCGTCCGCCGACGCGAGAGCCTCGACCTCGTCCCGGCTGCCGACGGCTGCGATCAGGCCGTCTTTGATCAGGACCGCTCCGTCGGTCACATACTGGCCACGGTCCCCGGTCAGGACTCGTCCGGCGCAGATCAACATGCGTAACTCCCTTGTGCTTAACCGTGGTTCGCGGCCGTCATGGCCGACATGTTCCGAGGGGTGGCGCCACGCAGGGCATCCGCCAGTGCCACCAGCTGCTCGACATCGGCATCCGGACCCTGCTGCGAGGGCAAGGCCAGGGGAACCGCAGCCACTGGTTCCACTGTGCCTGATGTGCCGGGTGCTCCAGCGGCGAGCACGTCACGCAGGCTCTGGGCCAGCACCTCGGGCGGCGCGCTGTCCAGGGCCGCGTCACGGGCGCTCTGGCCGGGCAGGGCCGGCAGGTACGGGCTGACCTGCACCAGGCCGTCGCGACACTCCACCACGCGGCGGTGGTAGCGGCGGTGCACGCTCCGGGCGTTCCACATCTCCCGCCAAGACTTCGCAGTCGGCTGCAGCACGCTGTCCGGGTACGCCTCGGCCAGCAGTTCCCACAGGGGCTGTAGACGGTGGTGGATGCGGCGGTGGCGGTGCCAGATCCGTACTGCCGTTATCCGGGCCCGCGCGATCGGGTAACTGACGCCGACGACGAACAACATGATCGACATCACCAGAAGTGCGGCCACCGCGGCGTTCAGGCCCGAGGGAACCGTGCCGCCCATGCTCCGGAGGATCACGAAGACAGCGCGGATCGCGCAGGCGCATGCCATGGAGGCCAGCCCGACGGCGGTTGTCCACAGGCCGGTGGAGTGCGGCCGGAGGGAGAGCCGTGCGTAGCGGCGGGTCCACCAGAAGGCCGCTCCGAGCGCGTACATCATGTACAGGCCCGCCAGCAGGTAGAAGCCGGCTACCTGGGGAATGGTCATGTCCGCGGTGGAGAAGCTGCCGACCAGTACCTCGTGAGGGCCGCTCGCGACGATGGCCACCAACGCGGCGACCACCAGCACCAGACCGGCTGCCTCCCGGCGGGCGCGGCCTCGGCCGGTCTCCTCGTCGGCGGCAGAGTGCAGGTAGAAGCACATCAGGAAGAAGAGCGTCGCCAACAGCAGGACATTCTGCAGCAGTTTGGCCGCACCGTGTCCGGCGACAGCGTCAACTCCGGAAGCACCGCCCGGCATGGCCAGGGGGTACGACGCAGCGGCACAGACCAGGCACAGGGTGACCGAGCGCAGCGGCGCATTGCGAGGATCCCGGACTACCTGGCGGACCTTCCAGGCGATGGCCGCCGCGAGTGCGGCGAAAAAGGCCAAGGTCACCATCACAACCACCCTCGGGTGTCGCCGAGGGCGGAATTGACCCGCCGTACCGCGGGGTCCTGTGCGACGGCGGGAGTAGTGCGGTTCAGCACGGAGGACCACTGCAGGATGATTGTCGCGCTCAGCTCCACTTCGCATTCCTCTTCGGAGTCGTAGGTGCAGCGCTTGCGTACCCGGCGGATGCTGGCGGCGTTCAGGGCGGGGAGCATGCTGGCCCACCATCCTTCTGCCGGATCGTCGGGGTCCTCCGTTATGCCTTCGTCGTCGTTGGCCAGGATGTGCCCGACCTCGTGCAGGATGATGTGGTCCTGGTGCAGCCGCGTGGTGTGCTGCTGGTAGACGATGAGGTCGGCGGCGGGGGTGTCAACCCACAAACCCAGCGGGCCGGGCATCGGCATCGGGTAGGGGCGCAGCTCGATGTGTCGCCCCCGCTTCGCGGACAGCGCACGGCACAGCGCCGTCACATCCAGCGGCGGCTGGACGTCCAGGGCACGCAGCTGGTGCCGAAGGCGACGCTGCAGATCACGATCGCCGACTCTGAGGCGCTGAGCGCGGTGGGGGCGGAGCCCCCGTTCATCTACGGCTGCGGCAACCCGCTGGCGGGGCACCTTCAGGAGAGGCGACCTCGACTCGGCGAGTGGGCCGCTGTTTCGCCACCACATAGGTCTTCCTCTTGCTCGTGCCCCACTGCTGCGCCCGAAGGGCGTGACGCGCGTGAGGCTGGTCGTGCTGTGATGCGTAGCGGTCGTGCTGGCGCAGGGAGCAGGCCACGAAGCGGTCGCCTGCGGCTATGGCGGGGACGCGACTCCACCGCCATCTCCATCAGCGGGCTGGAGCCAGGTCCGGGGCACACGAGTCCCCACGCTGCACGGGATTCGCGATGACCTTCACCGCGCCCCGCAACGGTTTGTTGAACCCGCTGACAGAAGGATTCAAGCCAAACCACCGAGAGCGAGTCAACGGTTATCGTTTGCCCGATTTTGCGCCCATAGGTGACCCAGGTGGCAGACGCTCGTCTGTTCGGTCATGGATTCGCAAGTCGCTTGCCATGTAAGTGGAATGGGGTGATCCGGAGATCCGCCGGAAGGCCCTTCGAGGTCGGCCTGGACCGGTCGATTCGAGGGAGAGCGAAAAGCGGCAAACATTTGCCGCTTTTGCAGATTGATCATGAATCGTTGGTTGGGATGTCCCATTCGGCGGTGAATGCCCTTTGTTGATCCGGGGCGCGGATCCTGGACGGAACAAGATCGCCTGGCGGTTTGTGGCCCGCGCCACAACTGGTCAAGATCGTCTAAATGTTGCGTATCGTCGTTAGTGGGGAAACGGCAAGGCGGGGGGTCAGCGATCATGCTGACCTCCTCTTTCATGCCCGGAAACGGGTATCTCCCCGTTCGAGCAAAGAGGGAGAGTCTCATGGCCGCGAAGGAACCGGATTCCGACGGCACCGGTGATGCGGAAGCGGTTCCCGACGGCACCGGTGATGCGGAAGCGGTTCCCGACCGCGTGGGTGATGCGGAAGCGGAGATCTCCTCCGAGGAAGTTGTAGGTCAGCTCGCCGGCCACTTCATGGGGTTCGGCGCGATGCTCAAGCGCTGGCGGAAGGACGCTCGCGTCATCCAGGCCAAGGCAGCCCGTGCCCTGGGCATCAGTGTGCGCACCTACCGCGACATCGAAAACGGTGCGACACCACGGTTCTCTCAGGAGCAGTGTGACGCGCTGGCCGAGCTGCTGAAGCTCGACTCCGGCGAGCGCCACGCACTCCTGCTCTCCAACGTGGGCACCTACCTCCGGGCTGCGCCGGCGGAAGGGCAACCCGAGGTCGCCGCCGCACTGCGGCTCCTGATCGACAAGCAGATGCCCAGCCCCACGTACCTGAGCGACAGAAACTGGAACATCCTGGCCTACAACCAAGCCATGGCGGAGCTGTGGCCATGGGTGATGGAGCCGCGGGCCAACCTGATCCGCTGGGCTCTCACCACCGCCGAGGGCCGTGCCACGTACCACGACTGGCACAAGCACGCCATGGTCTTCGTCAGGATGTTGCGCTTCGCCCTGACCACCCACGGCGACGATGCCGACCTCCTGGAGCTGATCGAGGACGTCAAGAAGAACCCCGATATCCGGCGTATCTGGGAGTCCGATGCCGACCTGGTCGAGCACCGCGACGGACACGTCTTCCTCGCTTCCGTGCCGACGCTCGACTACCGGACGATCGAGATCGTCAGCCACGTCGCCTACCCGGCGATCATGCCCGACTGCCGTTTCGTAGTCATGACGTGGGTCGAGGCAGGCGTCGAAGTGGAACCGGACGCCACGCACGACGCACTTGGCGGCGTCCGCGATGCCTGGGCCGACGAAACGCACAACTCTGCGCAGGAGATTGACCGGGCGCAGGGGCGGATGGCCCAAGCCGACCGCCTGCGTGACGAAGACCTCCGTAGGGCTCGCATCCTGGTCAGCAGTCCGGAGGAGGCCGCGGCCCGGGCGGGCGAGGACAGCATCCCCTTGCCCGCGATCAGCTGCCGGATGGGGCCCGATGCGCAACTGGCTCTCTCGCCCTCAAAGCGCAGCGTCACCTGGGCAGTTGAGGAGGCCCCCGAACGCTGGGGAGTGACCGAGGTCGCCCCTCTCACGGTGCTCGCGCGACTTTCCTGGGACGATCTTGAAGGCCAGATCCGAGCCGAGGTGAGGGCCGTAGTCCGGGCTTCGTTGCCGACCGATCCAGAAGGTGCTGCTACGACGATTGCCCGCTACTTCACTGAGGCGGATGCATGGTTGAGCCTTCTCCACGAAATCCGGGCGGAGCTGCCGTCGCCCGATGGTGATCGGTCGAACCCGTAGGGCAAAACCGCCACCGAACCCCCGCCAGACTCCGCAAGGGCGATGCGCCGGATTCGCTGCGGCGGGCGTGGCCACCACCACGCCCGACGCGCTCTCTCCACCAGCAGAAGGAACACTCTCGTGCACAAGTACACCTACCCCTGCCCGCTGCGCTGGGCCGACGCGGACGCGTACGGGCACATCAACAACTCCATGTATCTCCGATACATGGAGGAGGCGCGCACACGCATGTTCCGGGAGGTTCTGGCGGCTGGCGAGGCTGGCCTTCAGAACGCGTTCGTCGTGAGCCGTGCCGCCATCGATTTCCGCTCCCCATTGCACTATCGCGAAGCCCCGGTCGACGTGCACGTCCGGGTGACGCAGAGCAGGGCGGTTTCCTTCGAACTGGCCTATGAGATCCGCGATGCCAACCTGTTGTACGCCGAGGGCACGACCATGATCGCTGCGTACGACCTCGGCTCCGGCCGGCCTCGACGCCTCACCGAAGCCGAGAGGGCGTTCGTCGCGCGCTATACCGACTCCTGAACAGGGAGCGTTGCCGCCGATGTCCGGGATCCGTGAGTTGCTAGTTCCCGTTGTGACGGTGCCTGCGTCCCGTAGACGGGCGGACAGAGTGAGCACCCAAAGGGGCCATGCTCGGGTGGTTCAACCGCAAGACGTTTCTCAGAACGGCAGCTTGCGTGGCACGTGCAGGTTGTCGTGGCGACCCGCACCTCAGACCTCGGCAGCAGAGACACGGGTGATCTGGACTCGCACGTTGGGGAAGCGGTGTACGACAGCGAGGCGGTGGGCACCGGGCTGAGAGGGCTCAGGCCGCCGCCTGGTATTGAACGCCGACGGTGGCTTGGAGGTGCATCCGGCTGGTGTCGAGGCACAGGTGCGCGAAGGCCGGCAGGCGGGTCAAGGCGATCCATTGGGGGTCAGTGCCCCGTCACCAGCTCGCCGGGACTCCCGGATCTTCAGCTGAGGGGACGAGTAGAGCAGGGCACTGTGGAGGAAGAGGTTGTACTGGAACTGCTTGCTCCACTCCAGGTCGCGCCTCGGCTGCGGGTCGGTGTCGGGCAGCGTGAGCTCAACGAACGAGCTGCCGTTGCGCAGGATGCCCTGGGACGTGATGCTTCCAGCGTGGCATTGCACGCATGCCCGGCGCTCGAAGACCGTCGTCTGGTTGGTACTGCACGCTCGGAGGTCAAAGCGCGACCGTACGCCTCGCGCACGGGCCCGGCCTCGGTCGGGCGAGCAGTTCACTGTCCGGTTGCCAGTAGCTTCCTCCAGGCCGTGGTCAGCGCGTCGAATTCCTGCCAGAGCTCGCTGAGGGCGTTGTCCCCCGCAACCGTCCCGGTGTCGATCACATAAACACCGTCCCTGAATTCTTGGAAGCCCACACGCTGCCACCCGGCCGCAATCTTGGCTGTCACCCGCTCCCACTCGGCGTCGTTCGACTCTGCCATGTGCTGCGGGTCGGAGATCCCAGGCGAACAGGCGACCACTTGCGCTCCCGGCGCCAGCCGTTTGATGGCCTCCGCGGCGAGGACCTGCCCGAGCCCGAATCCGCGCCAGGGCTCGTACAAGACCACTTGGTCCATGACCAGTAGATCGGAGCCGAGGCCGCAGAGCCCTTCGTCCAGATCGTCGACGAAGCGACCGGTCTCGGAATCGATCAGTACCTCGGCGATCTCGTACAGGTCCTGCGATTCCTCCTCCATCGCCCAGAAAGGGTTCATGCCTTCCTGCAGGTGGATCCGGTAGAAGACCATGCTGCCGACCTGCACACCGTCCTTGCAGAAGGCCGGGCACTCGCCCAGGCAGTCATCTGCGCCCGTCGGCCCGGTCAGCGTCGGGCACCGCGCATCGTCGTGGACCTCGAAGCCATGCCGGACTGCGACCTCCCACCGCTCGATGCACCGCTCATGCCCGCCGTCGCGCAGGCCGTGGCCGAAGGCGTAGGCCAGGTGCAGTTGGGCAGGGTCGGCGGGCAACTGGTGGGCAGCCTTGGTCATGTGACGATCGTAGAGGTGCGACGAAGGCTCCAGCGCACGATTGCTGCACAACTTGGCCGCATCTCAGTTAGCTTGTGCGGCACTCCGCACCGTTGGGTAGCGTGCCGATGTCGCAATGCATATCCCGACAAGGGAAGGCGGGGGCGTGGAGAGCTTCTTCTCTCCGAAGAGGACATGGGCGCAGGGCCCGTATCTGCACTTCGTGGCCAAGCTGGATGACCCGGCGTACGTGGAGTACACGCAGGCGCACCATGAACTGCTCGCCGAGTACGGAGACCAGGTAGGGACCGTGCCTGCCGAGTGGCTGCACTGGACGGTACTGGGTATCCACCACAGCCTGACTCGGGACCAGGTGGAGCGCGCGGTTGAGCGGGTCCGCAACAAGGTGGCCAGGGACAGCGCACGTGCGGACGTCCAGATGGGCCCGGTGTGGCCCGGCCCCAGTGCTGTGACCGTCGCGATGTACCCGGAGACGTCGCTCGCGCGCGTGAGCACCCAAGTCCGCGAGGCAGTCTCCAGCGTGGACGGCATCACCCTGCGGACGGCTCCGGACCGTCCGTGGCCGCACTCCACACTCGCGTACTACCGCACCGGTGACGTCCATGACGCCGACTTCAACCGTCGCCTTCGCTCGATCCGGCCGGACCGTGTGGACATCAGCGTCAGCAGCGTGCACGCCGTCTACATGCACCAGGACCTCGACGTCGGGTACTACCGGTGGGACCACCTCGCGGAACTCCCCTTGGGCCGCTCCGCAGTCCTGACAGTCGGCGCCCGCCTGGACGAGCTGGTGACGCAAGCGGAGCGGGAGGGCAACCCCCTGTGGGCCGAGGCGTGGCGGCAGACGCGCACCGTCCTGGCCCCCGTGTTCGGGGACGAGAAGTTCACTCCGCCCTGGTCCACCCTGGACGTCGGCTCCGACTACGTCGAGGCTGCGGGGGCTTTGGTGGTGAGCCTCTACCTGCTTGCCCGTGAACGCTCCGTGGCCCCGGCCGACATCACGGTTCAGGATCTGGACGAGTTGGCTGACTCGGCGACCGGCGCCGGGAGGCTGCGCACGCAGGAGCAGATCCGAACTCGACTCGTGGCGCTGGGCCACGCGTTGGACGATGCCGATGATCCCGTCGCGGTGCGCTGGCGCGCACTGGACTACGTACACGAGGAGCCCGCCTACGGGGACCTTGACGACAGTTCGCTGCGTGCCGGTCACGCGGGAGAGAACGGCCTGCGCCACGTCCTGGCTCCGTTCTATCGCGAGCGCATCCGATTCTGACCGGCAGCGGCACAGGTGGCTGGCGGGCACGTCCTCCCGGACGCAGTGGCCTGTCGTCCAGCGGCAGTTGAGGGAGATCTGGGAAAGCGGCACCCTGACCTGGTGCAGACGGTCACGATGGTCACGGGATGCCGAAGCGGCGTCCGTTGTAGCGGGGAGGAACGCGTGGAACCGTTCGTGCCGAAGTTTCGGGGGAGCCCGTGGGCGAGCGGAATGCGAGCCCTTCACGTATACGTGCTGCCTCGGCCTGGAGTGGATGACGAGCTGCTTGGCCTTGCTGAGACGTGCCGGCCGATCCTGGGTGGCTACCCGATCGATCCGCAGTGTGGCAGTGACCCCAGCGACGCCGGCCTCCTGCACCTCACGTGCGAGATGCTCGCCGATGCGCCGTCCGCCGAGTACGACGAGGCGGCCCTGACTGAAGTCGGGGACGCCTTGCGCGCGGAGCTGTCGGACGTGCCCGCGTTCACGACAGAGGCCGGTCCTCCCATCGGCAATGTGGCGGGTGCCGTCCTGGACGTCTGGCCGGAGGCGGACACTGTTGCCCTCATCGAGCGGACCCGGTCAGCGATCCGGAAAGCCCGCGGTGACGAGGCGCTCCATCACTCCGGCGGGCGCCCGCACATCTCACTCGGCTACAGCTACGGCACGGCTTCGTCCGACCCGCTCAACAGCGAGCTGCGCAACAAGGTGGTCCCGCGCCGCGCCACGCTCCTCGTCGACCGCGTACACCTCCTCGACGTGGCGTGGACCTTCGACGACGAACTCGGCCGGTGGCGCATGACGTGGGAACCGGTGGCGGAGATCCCGCTGGGTCACTGAACAGTTCGCCCGGGAGGGGCAAAGCCCGCTTGCAGCCGGGACTTGCCTCGCACCCGGTGAACGGAACTCGCCGAAGACCAGGGCCCGGGGCCGGATGCGCCGACGGCGTTTTCAGGACTCCTTGCGGCCGGTCGACCCGAGCCTCTTCCTGCCGCGGCCGGAGAGGAGCCAGTTGTATTGGTACGGGTCAGCTCCGCGAGACATGTCGGCGAGCGGGACGTACAGCTCCCCGGGAATGCTGTACGACCCCTGTACGGACGGCGCCACCCCGAGAGTCCGGGCCAGGGCAACGCGTACCTGCGCGGGATCGAGCTGCTTCCACCTCCGTCGCGTGTCGCATCCCTCGCAGTTGAGCGTGACCAGGGGGCCGTCGACGGTGAGACGTCGCGGACGCGAGGCGGCGCAGCCTCCACTGCAACTCGGGGGAACGAGACTGCTCCGTGAGGCCATGACGATCCCGTCGGACTCGACGTGCAAAGGTCCATCGCCAACGTCGGGAACGCTCGCGGGGCGGTCCCGGTGGCTGGCCTCGTACGTGCTCAGGTAGCCGACGAGCCGCTTGGCGGCGCGGTCCAACGGTGACGGGCCCGGAGGTACGGGATCCCACTCATCGGACCAGGGGATGGGCCCGCCGTACCGGTCCGAAACCGGGCCGAAGATCAGTCGAAGCGGCGGTTCCTCGTTCGGCAGGCAAGTGTCGTATTCCTGGCCCGTGGCCTCCAGGGCTTGCCGGATCTCCTCGGTGACGGGATTTTCGCCGGCGGACGGGTCGTCAAGCGCCTGGACCAGCTCCTCAACCGGAACATTCCGAGGTGTGCGGTCACCCGAGAATGTGCGGGAAAAGAGCAAGAAGGCCAGGGTGTGCAGCTCCGCCCAGCCGCTGCTGTACCGATCGCTCAGCAGATGAGCGGCCTCCTCGACGGCGCTGCGCCATCCAGGAGGAGCAGCGGAGCTGAACAGGAGGCTCAGTTCGACGTCGAGAGCGTACGGGTCCAAGTGAGCGTCGGGTGCGCGATCGGCGGCTGACATAGATCCATCGTGCCTGCCCACAGCATGTCGTGTACGCGGAATTCGCAGGCCCGAGAAGTGGGTGAGTCGCCGATGCGAGCGGGGTAGCGTGCCGTCGAGTGCTGGCGATCGGAGGGGCGGGTGTGGGGATCTCCCAGAAGCGCACGTATCCGCGTCACCGTGGTCTTCGGAGCAGGACGAAGGAGGGGGACACATGCGTGACTGGCTCGGCATAAAGGCTCGAGGGACCACGAGGGAGAAGAGGGCCAGGGAGCGGACACTGGCGTGTTCTGTGATGTGGGACGTCGCTACCCGCACGCCGTTCCTCCGCAAGGCCGAGGCGAGCGACCCGGATTCCTCGTACCACGTCGCGGAGGTCTTGGTCGACAGCGGCCCGCTCATCGACTCCCTCGACGCGCTGGGGCATGGCATCGTCGAGCCGAACGCGCCGTACATCGCCCCGCTGATTGAGGCAGCGCGAGAGGTGAGGGTGCTCGCAGAGATGCGCCCGGCCTGGATCCGGCACTGCGATGAGCACTCCTCTGCACCCAGGGGCATGCCCCGCGATACCGGCATGCGTTACATCAACGGCCCGGCCATGCGGGCATGGTCCCGAGTCGACGAGGCCAAGGCAGCCTCCGAGCGTGCCGAGCAAGCGTTGCGCCGGCTGTACCCCGCCCTCGTTGAGTTCTGCGGCTACGACGTCACCACCGGGCGGGGAGCGGCCTGATGCGTTACGTCGAAGCGCCCGAGGAGTTCGCAGGTTCCGGCTTCTGCCTGTTTCTCGCCGGGGGCATCTCTGATTGCCCCGACTGGCAGAAAGCCGCGACAGCCGCGCTCGACGACCTCGATGTCACGGTGTTCAACCCGCGACGCAGCAACTTCCCGCTGCATGACCCGAACGCGGAGGTGGCGCAGGTCGGTTGGGAGTACAGGCATTTGCGCCGCGCCCATCTTGTCGTGTTCTGGTTCCCGGAGTCGTCCACCAGCCACCAGCCGATCGCTCTGTACGAACTGGGGGCGCTCGTCGGCGAGGGCGGCGCTTTTGTCGTCGGAACCGATCCCGGATACCTACGCCGCACGAATGTGGTGACGCAGCTCGCCCTCGCCCGCCCGGAGCTTCAAGTCCACACCACACTGGCGGATACGATCGAAGCGAGCCGCGCAGCCATCCGGGCTTCACGATGATCGTGGGCTGGGTCCTGCTCGGGCTCATCGTCGCCTTGTTCATCGCCGGCGCCGTACGCGGAGCCGTACGTGCGGCGCGGGCTTCGATCAGGCAGGACTTGGTGACGTTGGGCGAGATGCAGCAACTCGCCGGCGCGTTGGCGCAGATGACGACCACCGCCTATGCCTTCGCGGCACCGCTCCTTAAGGAGCGGGAGTCCTGGATCGGCTGG
This sequence comes from Streptomyces sp. NPDC002790, assembly GCF_040295505.1. Lineage (NCBI taxonomy): Bacteria > Bacillati > Actinomycetota > Actinomycetes > Kitasatosporales > Streptomycetaceae > Streptomyces > Streptomyces sp. NPDC002790. Next base: position 17,818 of record NZ_JBEOVM010000016.1, read on the forward strand.
CTATGGTGGCGTACCCGGATGGGACCGGACGGGAAGACCGAGCGAGACATGGGCTGGGCCCTGACGTACCGGCGGGCGCGGAAAGCCGCTGGGGCACCTCTCGACTGGCGATTGTTCAGCGGTAGCGAGGTCGTTGTTGTCCCCAGGGACGCGCGGCTGACGGCTGTGGAGGACCCGAACGGTGCTATCTCGCCGGAGCGTTGAAGCGCAGGATGAAGCGGGGACGCACGGCGCCGGCCAGGCCACCGAGCACGGCGGACAGTCGCCGCATCCGGGCCTCGTCCGTCTCGGCGGCGTCCGGGTGGTCAGGGCCGGAGTGTGAGTGATGAGGACGTGCGCGATCTCGCGGCTGTCCAGGCGGCTGCCGGGCCAGGTCCAAGCGGCGAGTGACGCCAGAAGCCGCAGCTCGGGGCAGGGCGGGGTGAGCGTGACGCTCATGGGGTCGTTCCTCCCGCAGCCTTGAAGCAGGACCAGACGATTTTCCCGATCGGGTTGCGGTCCTGGACTCCCCAGCCGTCCGCGAGCGCGTTCACCAGGACGAGTCCGCGTCCGGAGGTGTCGGTGGCGGCGGCCTGGCGGGCCTGGGGGTCCTGGCGGCGGCTGTCGTGCACTTCGAGGCGTACGACGTCCTCGTCGACGTCGAGCTTGACCAGGAAACCGCGGTCGGAGGTAGTGCCGTGGACCAGCGCGTTGGTGACGAGTTCGGAGATGCAGAGCCGGATGTCCTCGGCGCGGTCGAGCAGGCCCCAGTCGGTCAGTGTCTCGGAGGCGAAGGACCGTGCCTGGCCGACCGACTCGGGCCGGGCCTCGAAGAATCGCTGGGTCGTCTGGGGCATCACGGTCCTCATGACTCGGCGTCCAGGATGCGGGTGGCACCGGGGTGGCGGCTGCGGACGGGGCCGCTGCGGGAGACGGAGTGGTGGGCGGAGCGGGGCTTGCGGACCAGCAACAGCCGCGAGCCGGCCGCCTCGATCCGCCGCTTGCGTTCAGCGGCTATGGCCTTCGGCCCCAGGTGCGACATGGCCGGGGCGATCACGCCATAGACGTCCGGCAGCGCGAGCACGTCAAGGAGACCGGTGAACGCCGCCGACCCCGGACCGGAGCTTGTGTCGCGGTCGGTGAAGACGCCGGACAGCTGCAGTTCGTGGCTGCGGCAGTACTCGGCGAGCGAGGCGACCAGCGCGCCCTGCCGTGCTCGGGAGACCCGCACCAGCCGCAGAAAGCCGTACACGGCCGGGCCGCTGACCGGGCGATGCTCCGTGAGGGGTTCCATGCTCAGGACCGTCCAAAGGCTCGACAAGTGGTGACGCCTTGAGCGTGGCGTTCGGTCAACTCGCGGCCAATCACCGGCCGTTCTACTTCCGTTCCACTTCCGTCCCGCCGACTGCACTCACCGTGCTTCGATGATGTGTGGAAGGGAGTGACGCGTGGCGACCGTGCACCACTGGACTGGCCTGGAGGCCAAGGCCCTGCGGCTCGCCCTGCGACTGAGCGTGCGGGCCTTCGCCCAGCAACTCGGCCTGGCGGTTGCGACCGTGTCCAAATGGGAGTCCAAGCTCACCGACACCGAGCCCAGACCCGACACGCAGGCCATCCTCGACACGGCGCTGGGCCGCGCGGACGCCGCCGTCCACCTGCGCTTCGATACGCTCCTGTCCGAGATGACCAGCCCGGTGCAGAACGCCGGACGGCGCCGCGTCACCACCTCCGGCCCCAGAGCCTGGGAGTACGAGTCCTGGGCCGATGACCTCGACCGCGTCGTGGTTGCCTTGTCCCGGCAGAACTTCGCCTTCGCCGCCACCCTCCTTACTCGGTGGCTCGGCCGGTTCAAGGCTCCCGAGCTGGACGAGAAGGGTCTGTATCTCTTCGCCCGCTCGACCGCCCTGCTCGGCGACCTCAAGCGCGACCAGGGGGTCGTCCTCGGCCCGCTGTCCGCCCAGCACTCCTATGCCGGCGCCCGATCCGTGTTCACCCAGCTCGACATCCCCCGCCGCGTCGCCCAGCTTGACCTCTCCCTCGCGGTCGTCACCGAGATGTCCGGTAAATTGGAGATCGCCGCCCGCGACTACGAGTCCCTAGCCGTCGACGACCGGCTCTCCCGTCGCGACCGGGCAAGAGCCCGCCTGTGGGTGGGGACCGCGCTGAGCAAGGACGGCAATCACGACTATGCGACCCGCGTCATGCAGGCCGCGACCCGCGACTTCGAAGATCTGACCGAACCGGACGACTGGTCGGTGGCCCACCAAAAGCTCGCCCTCGCCCGCCGCGGCGCCGGCGACCTCACCCAGGCTCTGCACTTCATCGACATCGCCCGCAGCAGCGGGACGACCGAATCACCGATGCAACGCGTGCGACTGGACACCGCTCATGGCCACATCCTGCTCTCCGACACGGCGACCCGGGATGATGGACACCGCGTCCTCGACCAGGCCGCCAAAGTGGCCGCGCAGTACGGACTCGTGCACCAACTGCGCAGTATCGAGGGCATCAAGGCCATGAGCGAGGGGCTGACCGGCCCCCGGCAACGGTGACCAGGGAGAAACGCGTGCGCAACGACCAGCAGGCCATCACCGAGGACCAGTGGCACCAGGCCAAGCTGATCTGGGACTACCACCAGATGAGCCACGAGCTGCGGCCCGTCAACGTGGCGATCGGGCTGGGCAGCCACGATCTTGGCGTCGCGACCCATGCCGCCGAGCTGTATCGCTCCGGGCTCTTCCCGACCCTGGTGTTCACCGGCGGCAACAGCCCCACCACCAAGGCCCGCTTCCCGCGTGGGGAGGCTGTCCACTTCCGCGAGCACGCCATCGACCTCGGCGTCCCCGCTGAGGCAATCCTGCTGGAGCCCAACGCGTCCAACACCGGGCAGAACATCACGCTCTCCCGCGAGGTCCTCGCCGCCGCAGGCATCCACCCCACGACAGTGCTGCTGGTCTCCAAGCCCTACATGGAGCGGCGATCGTTCGCGACCGCCCGCAAGCTGTGGCCCGACGTCGAGATCCTCTGCGCGTCGGAGCCGCTGGAGTTCGACGACTATCTGAAGTCCATCGGCGACGAGAAGCTCGTCCTGGACATGCTCGTCGGCGACCTCCAGCGGGTCATCGAGTATCCGAAGCTCGGATTCGCCATCGAGCAACAGGTCCCGGAGGACGTGCATGCCGCGTACGAATCCCTCATCCGCGCCGGCTTCACCAGCCGACTCATCGCCTCGTGACCTGCCCGAGCCGGGCGGGCTGTGTGCCGTTCACCAGCCGAACTTCCTGCCCCGGCTGACAACGCTGGCCAAGCTCTTCGCGGCGGACTATTGGATCGTCCTGGACGACGTGCAGTTCGCCCGCCGCGACTACCAGCACCGAGCCCGCCTCGCTGACCTTGACGACGCGGCCCGTCAGCAGTGGCTCACCATCCCCACCCACCTCCCCGGCGGACGGTCCACCCTCATCCGGGACGCCGTGATCGACGACCCCGGCCTCGCTCGCCGACGGACCGCCGGGATGCTGCGGCAGCACTTTGCCACCAGCCCCTACTGGCCCGCCCTAGCGAAGGCCCTGGACCCCGTGCTCGACGCCTTTTCCATCGGACGGACCGCGGCCGTAGCCCAGATGTCCACCCACGTCCTGCTGGACCTGCTCGGATGGCGCGGCCAGGTCCTCACCAGCAGCCAGCTGCCGGCCCGGCCGGGCCGGTCAGTCCGGCTGGCCGACCTGGCCGTCGCGACCGGCGCCCGCACCTATCTGTGCGGGACCGGCGGCATGACTTATCTCGACCCTGCCCGGTTCGCGGCCCAGAACATCGCTGTCGTCCCGTTCCGGCCGCCGACCACCGGCATCTGGTCCTCCGGCCGCCGCCTCAGTGCCTTGTGGGCCCTGACCGCACTCGGCCCCCAAGCCTTGGCCGCCCGCCTCCAGGCTCTCCCCGTCGGTGCCGTGCCGATGCCGCTGATGCAGCTCGACGCATAAGGGGACGCGCCACTGAACGTCTCCAATCGCCTACGGACTTATGTGCTCAGCCGTCCGTTCGACTCGGCGGCGGGCTTGCCAGTGAATGCCTGAGTGGGCCGCTAAGCATGCTGGAGCGCAGTGAGGCGCAAGGGAAATTTCTGGGTCCCCGGAGTGCGTGTGTTACTGGGCCATGGAACGAATGGCCTCTATGTCGCCGTTGTACGTCACCACGTCTTCGTCTTCAGCGGGCGGTTCGAACCGAGCGCAGAAATCATCCAGGGCCTGGGGCGATGCGGCGAGCGCGTTGGTGTCGTCGCGCTGGTTGTGCATCTCTCGGCGGCGCAGCAACTCGGTTTTCTCCACGGGCAGGTAGACCAGGACCGGGCGTCCGCCTGCGGCCTGAACGGTCTTGTCCATGCTTCGCGGTCGGCACCACACCGGCCAGCACGCCCGATATGGTCTGGAGTGGCGCTTTCGGGTGTAGCCCGAATGAGACGTAATGCTAGGGGAGTTCAGGTGATTGAGGTGCGTCCCAGCGAGCAGATGCGTGACCTTGGCGTTGTGCAGCACGGCGCCCCCGTTCTCGTCGAGCCCGCCCGCCCCCTCGACCTTCCCGCCGGCCGCGAGAAGGCGGAGCAGGTCATCGAGCAGTTGGTCAATGCGATGGAGCGCATCAGCCAGGTCCACCACTTCGCCAAGGGTATGGGCATCGCCGCCCCGCAGATCGCCATCACCGGGGCCGTGGCCGTCGTCCAGTCCGCCGAGCCCTCGGCGCCGCCGATCGTCCTAATCAACCCGCGCATCACCGCCCGCTCCGACGAGACGGACGAGCAATACGAGGGCTGCCTATCCTTCTTCGACGTCCGTGGCCTGGTGCCCCGCCCGCTGCGGATCACCGTCGAGAGCACGACGCTGGACGGTGAGACGGCCACCACCGCGTACGAACTCGGCCTCGCCCGGCTCGTCCACCACGAGATCGACCACATCGACGGCCACCTCTACACGGACCGGATGCGTACCGGTGTCGATCCCATCCCGGTCGAGGAATACCGCCAGACCGGCCGCGCCTGGGCGTACGAGTAGGGCCCGCGTTCTCAGCCGCCACGACGTCCCCCAGCCGCTCGCTGGCGACCTCGCATTCTCCGCAAGAGCCGTCCGCGCCGTACGGACCGCCGTCAACAGGATGGACGCCCAACTCCACCCGGCTGTCAACGGATACGGCATCGACGCGTTCCTCCTGCTGACGGCAGCCCCCCCGGCCGCCTCACCTCCGTCCCGAATAGCCCGTTGGGTAGCTCGTCGAGCGGCCACCAGGCCCAGTCCCCGACGCTCTCGTCCGGCTGGGTGGCGGGTTCGCCCTGCCAGGCGGTGACGAGGGCGCCCACGGTGACGCGGACGACGTCGCCGACGTGATCGACCAGGGTTCCCAGGAGGGTGACGTCCTCTGGGTGCGGGGACAGGCCAGTCTCCTCCGCCAGCTCTCGCACGACCGTCTGCTGCAAGGCTTCGCCGACCTCAAGCGATCCGCCGGGGCGGACTGGGCGTTGTTGATGAGGATCTATGAATTCGGCCAGTGATGCTCTTCCTTCCCCCGTTAGTCGCTGTCGGCAACGAGGGTCGGGGGCGCCGGTAGGAACCGTGTCACCAGCCGCAAGAGAACGGTCAGGGCTTCGTAGCCGCAGCCTTCTCGGCTGGGCACGGCGCGATCTTTGCTTGTCGAAGCGTGAGGAGCCCGTCCCCAGGCGCTGGGTAAATCCGTTTGCGTCCCCGGCTGGCTGGCCTACTCTGTCGGAGGTCATGTGCGGCGGGGCCCCCGCCGCACCATTCGGCGCGTTCGGCGTCGATGCGTACCGCGTGCCCGGCCAGGAGGAGGTGGGAAACATGGACTGGAACTGCACAACGAGTGTTGCGGCCATAGTTGCCCCCGGCCGTGTGCCCCCGTTCGGCGCGCGGTAGGACTCTCCCCCTTGCGGCACCTCATGGTGGTGTCCGCTGCTCTCGCGATCCCTTGTGTCGCGTCCCGGGGTGTAGGACCGCGCGTCTGCTCCTACACCTCCGACACAGAATGTGATCGCCTTGACTGAGAAGTCCTCCCCCGGGGACACCGTGCCCACGCCGGTCCCCCACACCACCGCGAACGCGGCCGAGTTGCCCGATCCGAAGCGGTGGTGGGCCCTCGCCGTCATCGCAGGCGCCCAGCTCATGGTGATTCTCGACGGCACGATCGTGAACATCGCCCTGCCCTCCGTCCAGAACGGACTGGGCATGTCGGATGCGAACCGGCAGTGGGTGATCACCGCGTACTCCCTGGCCTTCGGCGGCCTGCTCCTCCTCGGCGGCCGGATCGCCGATCTGGTCGGCCGCAAGCGCACCTTCATGATCGGCCTGGTCGGATTTGCCGCCGCCTCCGCGCTCGGCGGTGCGGCCGACGGCTCCGGGACGCTGTTCGCGGCGCGGGCCCTGCAAGGGGCCTGCGCGGCCGTCCTGGCCCCCTCCGCACTGTCACTGCTGACGACGACGTTCACCGACCCCGCCGAGCGCGGCAGAGCGTTCGGGATCTACGGCGCGCTCGCCGGGGGCGGCAGCGCCATCGGGCTGCTGGTGGGTGGCCTGCTCACCGAGTACGCGACCTGGCGCTGGTGCCTGTACGTCAATGTCCCCATCGCGCTGGCCTCCCTCGGCGGCGCACTGGCCCTCCTCAAGGACAGCCCCGGCCAGCGCGGGGTGCGCCTCGACGTCCCCGGCGCGCTGCTCGCCTCCGTCGGGCTCGTGGCGATCGTGTACGGCTCCAGCGACGCCGAATCCGCCGGCTGGGCCGACCCGTTGGTCCTGACCCTGTTCGCGGCCGGTGTGGTCCTGCTCGCCGTCTTCGTGTGGTGGCAGTCCCACGCCAAGCATCCGATGCTGCCGCTGCACATCGTCAGGGACAGAACCCGTGCGGCGGCGCTTGCGACGATGGGCCTGGCCACCGTCGCCATGTTCGGCGCCTTCCTGTTCTTGACCTACTACCTCCAGGCCATCCTCGACTACTCACCCGTACGGACCGGACTGGCGTTCCTGCCGATGTCCGTCACGATCGTCATCGGCGCGACGCAGATCGCCGCCCGGCTCCTGCCCCACACCGCCCCCCGCAACCTGATGGCCCCCGGCATGCTCCTCGCGGCTGTCGGCATGCTGCTCCTGACCCGCCTGAGTATGAACTCCGCCTACACCACCGGGGTGCTGCCCGCGCTGGTGCTGCTCGGCCTGGGCATGGGACTGACGTTCATGCCGGTCTACGCGACGGCGACCGCCGGGGTCGTCCCGAAGGACGCCGGAGTGACGTCCGCGACCGTCTCCACCTTCCAGCAGATCGGCGGCTCCCTGGGCGCCGTCCTGTTGAACACGATCGCGTCGTCCGCCGCCACCCGCTACATCGACGCCCACCCGTCCCGGAGCCGGGGCCTGGGCCTGGGGGCGGGGGAGGGTATGGTGCACGGCTTCACCGTCGCGGCCTGGTGGTCGGCGGGCGTCCTGGTCCTCGCTGCGCTGGTCGCGGCCATGGCCAAGACGCCTGAGAAACCCTGACGAAGCGATCTCCGAGGTCGTTGGGCCACTCCGGATCGGATGGTGGTCCAGGGCATCCCGTTCGCGCTCCCCGCCGGGATCGCTTGGGAGCACCTGCCGCAGTAACTCGGTGTCGGCACCGGCATGACCTGCTGACGCCGCTTGGCCAAGTGGTCCGAGTGGACCGACGCAAGAATGTGGTCCCGGCTGCACGAGGGCCTCCTCGCCGAGCTCCGCAGCGCGAACGCCGCGGACTTCCCGGGCCGCGATCGACGGCTCTCCCGCACCCGCGTTGAAGGGCGAGTCAAGACCGGACGAAGTCCCGTCGACCGGGGCGGGCGGGGCGGGCAGCAAGCATCACCTGATGCGCCCCGCGCCATGTCGGCGACTTTCAAGTGAGGAGACAAGGTGAGCAGGTCTGTCCCACCTTCGAGCGCAGGGTGGGGAAGTTCAACGAGCCTCATCATTGTCAGGCACGGTCGCCTCCGGTGAGCGCGGCGGCCTGGGGCTGCTGGGTAGGGGGCGGGGTCGGCCACTGGAAGACGAGGCGGGAGGCGGTCTTGTCCACGATGAAGCCGTTGGCGGGGAGGTCGTGGTCGGGGGTGGTGGCGGGGTGGATGGTCATCGGGGGGTAGCCGGTGGGGCGGATGTGCCGGTCCCAGTCCGTCACGCACTTCGCCAGGCGTTCGGCCATAGCGGGTCCGGCCGGTCCGTGCGACCAGACCACGAACTCGTGCCGGGACTCCTGCGGCGTGGCCCCCTGGTGTCGGGGGATGCAGGTCAGGTAGGCCAGGGACCCCTCGGCCACGAGCGCCGGCAGGTGCTCGGCTCCGGCGGCGAGCAGCGGGGTGTCGGTGGCGCGGTTGCAGGTGAGAGCGCAGGCGCCGGACAAGGTGGTGGCCGCGTAGATCTGCAGGGTGTCGTACGGGCTCTTGCCCGGGAGGAACACCCCGGTGGGCAACTCGTGCCGCTCGGCGTGGAGCGCTTCCTCCAGGCCGTCGGTCTGCGGCGGGGGACCGTCGTGGACGTGCAGCTGCACCCGCCCGTCCGCCAGCACGAGCACCGGGCTGGGACGGGTGGCGACACCGCGGTCGCGGACGAATCCGCACACCGTCCAGCCCTGCGCGTGCAGCAGATCACCGTGCCGTTGGAGTGTGACGGCGCGTGTGTAGCCGTGGATCGCCAGCGGCAGCACCAGGTGGCCGCCCTCGGCGAGTTGCTCGCGCCAGGCGGGGGCGACGTCCCAGCAGTTGTAGGTGATCATGCTGCCGTCGAAGCCGCCGCGCGGTACGAGGTGGGCCGGGGCGCCGAGGGCCGCGTCGCCTTCGAGGACGCTGACGCGTCCGCTGCCGGCCTCCGCGGTGAAGGCACGGGTGCGGCGTACGACCCACGGGTCGATGTCGACGCTGACCACGCGCCCTCCGGCTCCGGCGACGTGGGCGATCAGCTCGGCGTTGTACCCGCCGGAGCCCGCCTCGAAGACGCTCGCGCCCGGCGTCAGGCGCAGGCTCTCGATCATGTCGGCCTGCAGCCACGCCGCGGAGACTGAGCTGATGGCCGTCCCGGTCTCGTCGCGCCGGGTGATCACGGCTCGGTCGCCGCCGTCGTACGCGGCTGCCACGCTTGCTTCCGGGGCGAAACGGTGGCGGGGCACGGCCCGCAGCGCGTCGCGGACGGGCTTGGACGGGGCCCAGCCACCGTCGATCACCGTCTGGGCCATCGCCTGCCGCAGCCGGACGGCCTCGCCCGGCTCACCCGGCACGGGCGGCCGCTCGGTGGCGAGCGGGTAGGAGACCACCGGCGGCAGGTCCGGGATGGCGCCGGGCCACACGCTGTCGATCGCGAGTGCGGCTGGGACGAAGACGTCCCCGACGCAGTCGAGAGCGTGCAGGTCGAAGAACTCCCAGCGGTCGAACTTGTCCACCTCCGCAGTGGTCAGGGTTCCCATCCACGCGGTGATGCGGACGACGGCCGTGAGCCGAGGGATGCCGTGGCTGTCGTCGACCAGCATCGTCACTACGTGCGCGTCCCTCGGGTCGGCGACCAGGCCGGTCTCCTCGGCGAGTTCGCGCACCGCGGCGGCGGCGAAGTCCTCCGGGCCGGTGGTCTTGCCGCCGGGCAGCTCAAGCATGCCGAGGCGGGAGCGGCCTAGCAGGACCCGGCCGGCGTCGTCGGTGACGACGGAGAGGGCGCCGGTCAGAGCGTGGCCGGTGGTCGGCCGCTTCTCGACGGCTCGGGTGTCGAGGTGGCACGGCCCGCGCAGAACCAGGAAGGCCAGTCCGTCCGCGTCCAGCCGCTCCACCGTCTTCCAGCTGGCACCGAGGAGCGTGAGCTCGTCCTCGTCCAGGGCGATCCCGCGCCGCTCCGAAGGGGTGTTCTCGACGGTCGGGGTGATGACGACGAGCGCGCCGCCGTCGCGCAGCCGCTCGCCCAGCCCGTGAACGATCCGGCCGCGGTCGCTCATGAACGGATACGCCAGCCGCATCGTGATCAGGTCGTACCCCTCGGGGTGCAGCGGGGCCGGGTCGTCGCGCTCGATGTCCAGCTGCAACCAGCGCACGCCGTCGATGCTGGCGTGCTCCTCGCGGGCCCGGGCGATCGCGCTGTCCGTGAAGTCGACGGCGTCCACGGTGTAGCCGACGTCGGCCAGGTGGGCGGCCAGCTCCCCGGTCCCGCAGCCCACGTCCAAGGCCCGGCCCCCGCCCTCGGGTGCCGGGGCGTGCTCGGCGAGGAGTTCCTGCTCGCGCTTCCCGAGTCGGCGCCACCCCTTCCCCTCGCCGTAGTGCTGCTCCCACTTGTCGCGCTCTGTGTACGTCAACGTGCTGCTCCTCGTGTCGGGCGGGCAGGGGTCAGGGGCGCTGCGCGGTGCGCAACCGGGCCAGGGTGCGCAGCCCGCGCTCCACCAGCTCGGGGTCATCGTGATCGCTGCCGTAGGCGATGCCGGAGACGGCGTCGCGGACGGACAAGACCGTGAACTGGGCCTCTTCCTCAGGCGTGAAGCGGCGGCCGTAGCCGCCCATCACGGCCTGGAAGAGGTCGGGCCGGCCGTGCCAGGCGTCGGAGAGCCTTACGAAGTCCCGCACGGCCGGGCCGGGTTCCGACCGTTCGAAGTCGATCACGTAGAGGGCGTCGGCCCCCTCGTCCCAGCGCAGATTGCGGAGCTGAAAGTCACCGTGCGTGGGCACCGTCTCCAAGGAAGCCAGACCGGCAGCCCTCCCGGCCGTGGCGCGGATGAACTCCTCGTCGCCGAGCGCGAGATGAGGCAGGGCCCCGGCCAGGTGCCGCTCCAGTTTCGCCACCGGCAGGCTGTCGGCGGCTGGGCGGGGCGGGGTGCTGTGGTGGATGGACGCGGCGAGCTGCCCGATGCGGTGGAAGATGAGGCGCTGCTGTTCGGGCGGGTGGACGGCGCCGTGCAGGCTGCGGCCGCCCACCGCGGTGAGCACGACGGCCCGCAGCGCGAGGTCGGCGGCCACCAGCCGGGGCACGGCCGCGCCGAGACCGGGGACCCAATCGCGGAGCGCGTCCACTTCACGGTGGTGGAAGCGGTCGTTCTGGTGGATCTTGACGTACCACTCGCCGCCCTCGATGCCGGCCGCCCGCCACACGCGGCTCTCCTCCCGCGCCCAGGACACGTCCGTCCACGCGGTGATCCGGCCGACCGCCTGCTCGACGAACGCGCGCACCGCCCGCTCCGGGACCGTGCCGCGGGCGGCGGGTTCGGAGACCAGGACCAGCCGGTCGACGGACCGGTCGTAGGCGATCGGGTCGCCGGGCTCCTGGAAGTGCACGGCCATGCGCGCGCCGGCCCGGTAGGCATGCAACCCGGCCCGGCAGTACGCCACCATCGGCTCCGGCAGGGCGTCGAAGGAGAACCACCCCATGGCGTCGCAGACCAGAGGCTCCCTGACCTCCGGGGCGCCCTCCCACCGCCGCACCTCGAAGAACACCCCGATCCGGGCGTCGCCGGCAGGGGAGCGGTGGTGCACAGTGACGGCCGCCCGGACCTCGGCCGGGTCGATGACGACACCGGACTCCTCCCGGGCCTCGCGCACCAGGGCGGCGACCATGTCCTCCCACGGGCCGTCCAGATGCCCCGACACCAGGTGCCAGCTGCCGGCCGCGTACACGCCGCCGGCCCGCCGGGACAGCAGCACCTCGGGCCCGGCCGCGCCGTCGCGTACGGCGAGCAGGTGGACGTCGAGCGGCTCGGTGTGCCGCTGGGCGCCGCTCACGCAGCGCCGCCGGGGCGGCGCGCGAGCAGCACGGTGAACACCGCGTCCTCCGTCAGGACGCCGCCGACATGGGCCTGGAGCAGTCGGAGAGCGGCGGCCTCGAACTCGTCATGGCAGCCGCCGAACAGGGCGGGGCGGGCGAAGCTGGTGGTGCGCAGATAGCCGATCACGTTCTCGGGCGTCCAGGTACGGGTGACGGGGAAATGGTGCTCGGTCACCTCGCTGAACGCCGATTTGGCCAGATCGTCCTGGTAGGAGCGGCCCGGCCCGGCGTAGGTGCCGCGGGTGCCCGCGCGCCGGTCTTCGCCGAGATAGGTCTGGATCAGCTCCCGCAGGGCGGCCGTCCAGTCGGCCTCGTGGGTCCAGAGGCTGCCGTCGCCCATGATCGCCACGACCGCGTGCGGCGCGGCGACCCGGTCGGCCATGGACAGGACCTCCGGGCGGGCCATCCAGTGGAAGGACCGGCAGCAGGTGATCAGGGTGGGCGCCCGGCCGGGCTCGGGGGCGAAGGTGTGGGCGGCGCCGGTGAAGACGTCGACCGTGCACGCTCCGCGGACCGGTTCGAGTACGGTGCGGGCCGCCTGAAGCATCGACGCGTTCACGTCGACCAGGTCGATGTGCACCAGTCGGCGCAGGACGGGCAGCAGCGCGCGGGGTACCTGTCCGGTGCCGGTCCCCAGGTCCAGCAGGACCGGGGCGGGCACGCCGTGCTGGGTGGCGGCCAGGAGGTGGACCGCGGCGTCCGGAAGGCCGGGCCGGTAGCGGGCGTAGTCGGCGGCCTCGGGCCCGAACAGGGCATCGTCCGAAACCGCCGCGGAGGCCGGCTGGTCGGGACGGGTCATCGTGCATCTCCAGTCTTGCCAGGGGAAATCTGCCAGGTCAGTGCGCCGTTCGGGCTGGTGGCGCGCTGGCCGCCGTCGGCGTCGAAGTGGATCCGGTAGACGTCCGGTTCCCCGGCCGCCCGCCACCGGCCGGCGACATCCTGGATCTCCGTCCAGATGTCGCGGGGCCCCGACGTCGTCACCTCCCACCGGCGGTCACTGACGGCCCGCACGCGCATCCACGACCGGCACTCGGGCGCGCCGATCGTCAGGTCGTCGGCACCGAAGTGGCGCACCAGGCCCGGATGCAGGTGGTCCAGGGCCAGCCACATGCCGCGCGCCGTGTCGGGAGGCGGCGCGAGCATGCTGCGCTGCGTCCACCCGTCGGCCGTGGTGATCTCCTCGCGGAAGGCGGCGGACAAGAACAGCCGGTCGAAGCCGGCACCGGCCCGGTGACCGAACTCGACCGCCCGCAACTGGGCCTCCACGCTCCCGTCCCGTCGTCTATCGATCACGGCCAAGCCCGGCCACGATGGCGACGACGTGCCGAGCGTCATCAGCGCGCGGCCGCCCGGCGCCAGCTGCTCCACCAGGGCCTGCGTCACGTGGCGGACGGCGAAGGAGACGAAGATGCGGTCGTACGGGCCGCTGGCGGCCCACCCGGTGGTGCCGCCCCCGGTCACCGTGGCCGGCCGGTAGCCGAGGGCGGACAGCCGCTCGCGGGCGGCCGCGGTGACGTGCGGGTCGATGTCGAGGGTCACGACCCCCTCGTCGCCGCACACGAAGCAGGCCGCCGCCGCGGTCACCCCGGCGCCGGTTCCCACGTCCAGCACCCGCTGCCCGGGCCGCAGGTCCAGCTGCTGCAGCAGATCCGCGGTCAGGCCCATGGTGCTCGACATGGCAGTGATCGCGCCGCCGCGGCGCGACCCGGGAGGGCGGCCGAGGATCGGCTCGCCGTCGTGCTGGGTCGCGACGCTGTCCCCGCTGTGCAGCCGCTCCAGCAGTTCCTCCCGGTCGGCCGGACGGGAGAAGTCCAGCAGATCCCAGCGCGGCGGCTTCTCGTCGGCGGCGCTACGCCGTACGTACGCCTGGGGCATCAGGATCTGGCGCGGCAGCGCGAGCAGGGCCTCGCGCACCGGTCCGGGGCCGAGCGCTCCGCTTTCCTCGAGCCGGGCGACCCTCGCCGCCCGGGCCGCCACAGCCTCCACGGTGGCGGCAGCCGACTGCGCCGGAAGGAGAGGCGCGGCAGGCGAAGTGGAGTCGCTCAGCACGGTGCACTCCAGGGGATCGGGTCGTGCGGCAGCAGGAGTAGTCGTCGAGTTCGGTACCTCGGTCACGAGGCATCGCCCCCGAGTGCGCGGTCGTGCGGAGCGTCGTCCGTGCGCGCCGGAGTGGGTACGGCGGTAGGGGACGTCCGGGCTGCGGGCGGCTTCGGCAGAGGGGCGGCAGGCGGGTCCGGCATCTGCCGTAGGGCGCGGATCGGGGAGCGGGCGAGGACGACGAGCGGGATCAGCAGCAGGAGGGTTCCGGCGGTCAGTGCGGGCCGGACACCGATCCACGTGCCCAAGACGCCGGCGAGGAGCGCGGCCACGGGCCGGGCGCCGGACGTCAGCCAAGTGCTCACCGCCTGCATCCGCGCCTGCATCCGGGCCGTGGTGACGATCTGCCGAATGGATCTTTGGGTAGTGCCCGCGGCACCGGCGCAGGAGAGCTGCAGGAAGAGCGCCGCACCGATCGTGATCTGCCAGGCAAGGCCGGGGGAGGCGAGCAGCAGCGGAAGCTGGGTGACCGGTGTGATCGCGAGCGCGGCCAGCATCATCGGCCCCGGGCCGTACCGGCGGGCCAACGCCGGCGCGGTGAGCGCTCCGACGGCCGCGCCCAACGCGCCGAGGCCCAGCACCACGCCGAACGCGGTCGCGCTCATCGCCAAGGACCTCAACAGGTACAGCGCCCACAGGGTGTTGAGCAGCCCGAGGCCGAACGAGGTCGTCGCGTTGACCAGGGTCAGGGTCCACAGCCGGTCATCACCGCGCACGTATCGCAGGCCCTCGCGGATCTCGCCGCGCAACTGGCGGGTCTCCGGGCGTGCGCGCACGGGTTCGGCGGTCTGGATGCGAGCAGTGCAGATGGCGCTGATCACGTAGGAGGCGATGTCGCCGAGCAGGGCCCGGGCCGGGCCGAGCAGCGCGGTCAGCGCGGCGCCGAGGTGGCTTCCGGCCGTCGCGGCGACCGCGAACAGCGCGCCGACCCGGCTGTTGCTCCGCTGGATCAAGGACCGGTCGACGAGGCTGGGCAGCAGGCTGATGGCCGCCGCGTCGTGGAGCACGCTCGCCGCCCCCTGGACCACGGCGACGATCATGAGCTGCGCGAGGGTGAGCGTGCCCAGCGCGGCCGCCACCGGCACGGTGGCGAGGACCGCCGCGCTCACCAGGTCACCGGCGATCATCTGCCGGCGCTTGGAGTGCCGGTCGGCGCGCGCGCCGGCGTGCAGGGCGAGCAGCGCGGGAGGGAGCTGTCCAAGGAATGCCAGCCAGGCGACCTGGGCGGTGGTCGCGTCCAGGTGGAGCACAGCGAGCACTGGCAGCGCCATCTGCGTGATCGAGCTGCCGGCCACGCTCGCGGCCTGCCCGGTCAGGTACCGGCGGAAGTCCCGGTGCCGCCACAGCGAAGTGCCGGAGGCGGAGGAGGTCTCAGCGCAGGGCGGCACGGAGTACCTCCCTCTGCCCCACCAGGAGCCCCCGCAGCACGTGCGTGGGCGTGGCCTGGGCCCGTCGGCCGTGTCCGCCACCGGTCGGTGTGCTCACCTGCTCACCAGCCCAGCTGGGAGTAGGGACGGCCTTCGGAGATCGCGGTGATGGCCGTGCGGGTGTAGGAGACGATCTGGTCCGGGAGCTCGTGCCGCGGCCACCACCGCCAGGTCAGGCACTTGTCGGGCTCGCGAACCTCGGGGGTGCCCCTCCACCGGCGAGCCCGGAAGACGAGCTGCATCAGGGGCAGGCTGCCCGGGGCGTCGACGACGTGGACGACGTGCGCGAGCTCCACGTCCGCGGGGTCGATCACCAGCCCCGCCTCCTCCCATGCCTCGCGGACCAGGCACGCGAGGGCGGACTCCTGCTCGCACCGTCCGGCCAGGTAGTGCCAGGTGTCGCCCGCGTACTTCGACTCGGGGTGACGCAGACCGAGAAGCACCCGGCCCTCGGCGTCTTCGAGGTGGAGGTGTACCCCGACGCCGTTCAGCACCACCCGGCTGCCCCCGTCCCACACGGGAGGAGCCGCGGCCGACTTGTCGTCCGGGGGGTTCTCGGCCGCGTGCCGGCGAATCAAGTCCCCGGTAGCGGGGCTCAGGCGCAGCCGGTCCAGTTCGTCGGGCGCGAACCAGCGCAGCAGCACACCCTCATGCAGCCGGAGCCGGTCGGGGTTGCCGCGCCACTGGCCGGCGAAGATCTGGATCGGGACGCTGAGGCCGTCGACGCTCGTGGCGGCGTCCACTGCGTACGGCTTCAGATCCTGGAGGCGGAGGCCGGGTACCTCCTCGGACAACTCCCGCAGCAGCGTGCCCTCCAGGCTCTGGTCGCCGTGCGTGCGACCGCCGCCGAGAAGGGCGAACGCCCCCGACTCCCAGACGACGCCTGGCTTGTGATCGCGCAGATGAAGCAGGTAGCTGCCCTGGCCGTCGTGGATTAGCGCGGAGGCGTTGACGGGCTCCGGCCTCCCGTCCAGACCGCGAGCGTGGGCCTCCAGGAGCTTTGAGCGCAGGGTCGAGGACCGGACGTCGGCGAAGTCGAGCCAGTGGGAGCCGGAGACCTCATCGTCCTGCAAGACGAGCCGGGGGCGCTGCTCGGGCACGAGGTAGAAGACGAAGCGGAAGTCGAAGTGCTGGTGGGCGCCTTCGCCCTTGGCGGAGTTGGCGTCGATGCCGTGGACGTCGATGTCGATCGGGGCGCCGAGGAACTGCGGGGTGAGACAGAGGTCCCCCGGCCGCAGACCGGTCTCCTCGCACACTTCCCGCAGCGCCGCCGCCAGCAGCGTTCGGTCCTCCTCGATGTGGCCTCCCGGGTTGAGGAGCAGCCCCGTGCCCCGGTGACCGATGTGCAGCACGCGCTGTTCCCTGTCGATGACGGCCGCGCTGCACGTGACGTGGCCGGGGAGCGTCGCGCGGTCGGCCGGGTGGTCGTCGCCGTCCAGGAGGGACAGCAGTCCGGCGAGGGAGTCCCGTTCGCGCGGATGCCGGGCCAGGTACGCCTCGGCGGTCTTGCGGATGTGGGAGCGGCTGAGCGGCACGTCATCACCTCGGTGCGGCAGAAGAGGAGCGGGGATCTCCGCAGCGGTGGCGGTCGTTTCGGCGAGGCGCGCGGAGGTGGCGCCGGGGCGGCTCACGCGGAGGTCTCGTGTTTGTCGCCGTCCGGTTCGGACGTGATCTGATAGGACAGCAACTGCTGAAATAGGCCCGGCTGTTGGGAGAGCTGGGCGTAGGTGCCCTCCTGGACGATCTTGCCTTCGTCGAGGACGACGATGCGGTCGGCGATGGCGACGTTGGTGATGCGGTGGGTCACCAGCAGCACCGTCCGGTCCCGGGCGAGGGTCCGCAGCCGCTGGAAGATCCTGTACTCGGCGCGGGGGTCGAGGTTGGCTGTTGGCTCGTCGAGGACCAGCAGACCGGCCGGGCGGAAGAACGCCCTGGCCAGGGCAATGCGCTGCCACTGACCGCCGCTGAGTTCTTCCCCGTTGAGCCACTCGCGGGCCAGGAGGGTGTCCAGGCCGGCACCGAGCTTGTCGACGACCTCGTCGGCGTCGGCTGCCTCGCACGCCTCACGGACCGCTGCGTCGCCGCGCACGGTGGGCTGCCCCTGGGTGACGTTCTCGCGCACGGTCAGCGGCCAGTGTGCGTAGTCCTGCGGCACGAGGGCGACCTGCCGCCACAGGGCCTGCGGGTCGGCATCATCGGTGGGAACGCCGTCCCAGAGCACTTGCCCGTCCGTTGGGAGGTAGAGGCCGCTGACCAGCTTTGACAGCGTCGATTTCCCCGAGCCGTTGAAGCCGACCAGCGCGGTGACCTCGCCGCGGCGCAGGGTGAGGGAGACACCGGACAGGGCGTCGCGGTCCTTACCGGCGTAGCGGTGGGTGACGGCCTTGACCTCGATCGTCTCCGGCGGCGCGGGGTGGTGAGGGCCGCGGCGCATGCGGAAGCCGCCGGCCTTGTCGAGGAACCCGGTCCAGTCGTCCATGTACAGCCCGGTGCGCACCGCGCGGGCGCCGACGGCCACCAGGCCGCGGACCGACATGCCGACCGTCTGCAGGGCGAAGACGGCCGTGCCGGCGTGCCCGACGGTGATCCGGCCGGTCGCGAGCAGCCATACGACCGCCGCCCACACCACGGCCGACCCGACTCCTCCGCACATCGCGCCGAACAGCGACATGCGGGCGCCCTGGTCGGCCGCGGCCCGGTCCTCGCGGTTGATCCGGGCGACGGTGCTGCGGTAGCGGCCGGAGAGGAAGGGGGCCATGGTGCCGGCGCGGATCTGGTCGGCGGCGTCCTTGGTGTAGATGTGCCAGCGCAGCACGGACAGCATGCGGTTGTCGCCGTTGCTGCGGAGGTTGGCCAGATAGCGGGCGCGGGCGGCGCTGACCTGAGCGAGGGCCTGCGGGAGGCTGGCGGCAACTAGGAGGGGGAGGAGGACCCAGTGCACGCCGGCGAGCACGATGGCTCCGGCGAGGAAGGCGGCGGCCGAGGCGATCAGGTCCTGGCCTTCGTTGATCAGGTCGCCGGTGACCTGGGCCCCCCGGTCGGCGGCCTCGCGGTCGCGGTTGAAGTCGGGGTCGTCGTAGGCGCACAGCTCGACCTCGGCGCAGCCGGTGAGCAGCATCTGCTCGGCCTCGCGGGACATCAGCGGGCCCAGCCGGGAGGAGAGCCAGTTGACGGTGATGCCGAGGAGCGCGCGTACGCCGGCGGCCCCGGCGAGCAGGGCGACGGAGGGCCATGCCTGAAGGAGGCGGTGGTAGACGTCGCCGTCGCGCAGCAGGGCGGTCAGGGTGCCGGCGATGGCGACCAGTCCCAGGGCCTGCATCACGCCGGTGATCAGCTGGCACAGCAGGAGGCCGACGGTCGCGCGCCGGTCGACGCGCCAGGCCAGGGCCAGCGAGCGGCGGACCAGCTGCGGCAGGCGCCGGGCCATGTCGCGCATCCGGATGGAGCGACCGGCCGCCTCGCGGCTGCCGGTCAGGTCGACGTACCGCATCTGCGCCTCGGGCGCGGTGGCCGCCGCCGAGGCGGCAGAGGCGGGGGCGGGGGACGGCGGGGTGGTGGTGCGCGGTCCCGGAATGCTGTGGGCTGATGCATCGGTGGGCTCACTCATGCCGCCCACCCCGTATCCGGGTGTTCTGAGGTGCGCGTGCCGTCAACGTTGTGCACGAGACGGCCGGGCCGCTGTTCGATTCTGGGAGGCTGCGGCAACGGGGTGAGGGTGGGGTGCATGGCGTCCTCCGTCTGGGCGTCGGTGTGGCACTGATGCTCTAGAAACGCGGTGGATCTGGTCCCGTCACGGCCTTTCGGAGGGCATTTGGTGAACGTGAGTTCTAGTGCCGGGGTTGGGCCGTGCTGGTTCTGGAGTGTCGTCGTTCAAACTCGTTCGATCAGGTCGGATCACCCCTTCGGGGGGTTGCGGGCAGCACGAACCGGGGCCGCGGCGTACGACGGCGGCCTGGGCGGGTGATCGGGTTGGAAGGGCGGGAGCGCGGGTTAGGTGTCGAGGACGGTGAAGGCGACCGCGGGGAAGCGGCGGCCGTTGACCTGGAGGGCGAGGGAGTAGGAGCCGGGGGAGACCTTCCAGCGTGCGGTCGAGCGCAGTGGGTGCGCCTTGGCGAGTCGTAGTTCCTGGCCCGGCTCGGCGGTGGCGCGGCGCACGAAGGCCACCTTCTCGCGTGGCCGCCCGCTCGGCCCCGTGGTGGCGATCACGATCATCACGTGGACGGGGGTGGTCGCGGTGGCGGTGAGAGCGGCGGAGAAGTCCAGGGTGTCGCCGTCGCGGAGTTCGGTGCGTTTCAGGACGAGCGGGGTGAGGGCGATCGGTGCGTCGTGGAGGTAGCCGAGGAGGGCGTAGGCGGGCGGCCAACCCTCCTTCAGCCGGTTCATCAGGGCGTTGCGGGCGAGGAAGGCGAAGTGCTCGCCGGTGACCAGGCCCGAAGCCTTCCACCGGTGGAGCGTGGCCAGCACAAGGTCGGGCTGGGTGGCGGCGATGTCCCCCAGGTGGTTGGCCACAGAGGTGCGGACGTAGAGGTGCGGGTCGTCGTAGAGGGTCTCGAGGACCGGGAGGCCCGCGTCGGCGGGGAGCGCGATCCGTGGGGCCCAGGGCAGCAGGGGCCGGGTGGCCTCGCTCGCCAGCCGGCGGACTCGGAAGTCCTCGTCGCGGCTCCACGCGTCGACGGCCTTCATCGTCTCGTCGGGGAAGTCGGCGAGAAAGTGCCGCACCGGGAGCTCGGCGGAGAAGTAGCCCGTCATGCGGGCCAGCGCGGCGAGCGACCGGTCCAGGTGCTCGGCGGTGCGCAGGTACCGGGAGACGTAGTCGGAGTGCGGGCTGTAGACGTGCAGCCCGAAGTCGTTGGTCACCCCGGCGGCCGCGGGCGTCGGGGGCAGCGAGCGCAGCAGGACGTCGAGCGCGTCGGGGCCGCCGACCGGGAGGTGGTCGTGCAGGCCCTGGCTGGTCCGGGCGATCCGGGCGCTCAGCTCCAGCCGGGGAAGGTCCGCCATCACCGACGCCACGAAGCCTTCGGCGTCGAACTCAGGGCAGGCTGCATGGACTTCGCGGCCGATGCGGGCGATGCGCTCGGCGTTGAGAGCGGTCTCTTTCAGGGGAACCTTCGCGGTCATGGGCAAACCCTAGGGCCGGCTGCGGGGCATCCCTCGCGTTCTCGCCGCCGGTCATCCGGCGGTGTGAACGCGGGGGCTTTCGGCCATCGGACGCCGGCGCGGTACAGCAGCCGGCGGTGCCGCGAGCTGTCGCAGGGAGAGGCGGTGTGAAGGGTGGCGAAGTTGTCCCACACGACCATGTCGCCCTGGCTCCAGCGATGTGCGTAGACGTACGGCGCGCTGGTCGCGTGCTCCAGCAGCTCCTCCAGCAGCGTCCGGCTCCCCTGCTCGGTGAGCGTGGTGATGCCGCTGATCACCATGGAGCCGAGCAACAGGGATCGGGCCCCGGTAACGGGGTGGGTCAGGACGAGCGGGTGTTCGACCTCCGGGCTCGCGGCCAGGCTCCCGGCCACGATCGACGACTGCCCGCCGCTGGCCTGGCTCTGCAGCGCGCCGAGCAGCTCGAGAGAGTGCCGCGCACGCATCGGGTCGATCCGCTGCCGCACCGCATCGGGGAGGTCGGCGTAGGCCCGGGTCGCGTCGGCGAAGCGGGTCTCTCCGCCGTGCTCGGGGGTGATGACCGAGTAGAGCATCGTCGCCGAGGTGAGCTGGGGCTTGAAGCTCTTGTCGGCGTGCCACTCCTCCTCGTTGTCCCCGTCGTAGACGCCGATGTGCTCGCCGTCCTCAACGATGTTGCTGATGACGGTCAGGCCCGGGAAGCCGCCGACGGCATACCGGCGATCGACGCTGGTGTCGATCGTCCCGAAGCAGGAGGCTACGGTCAGCAGGTCGGCGTGGGTCAGGTGCTGGCGGGGCACGAGCAGCAGCCGGTGCTGATGCAGGGCCGTGGCCAGCTGGGGCGCCAGGCGCTCGGCGTCGGTAGCGAGGTTGGCGTCGACGACAGCGCCGAAGCCGCTCTCGTCGAGCGGGCGCAGCGACAGATCCATCGTCACTCCTTCCGGACGGTGATTGGGGCGGTCAGAAACGGGGCGAGGGCTGGAAGACGCTGATGTCCTTGACGCCGGAGGCGGCCATGCACAGCCGCTCGATGCCGATGCCGAGTCCGACGCTGCCGGCGGGCACGCGTCCCGTGTCGATCGCTTCCCTGGCCAGCGCCTGCTCGTCGTCGTGCAGGTCGACCGCGCGGGCCCGGTCGACGAAGGCGGCTCCGTCGGGTTCGTCCTCGTAGCCGTGGACGACCTCGATGCCGTCGACCAGGACCTCGAAGCGGTTGAGGACGGCCGTCGTGCCGGGCGTCAGGCGGGCGCACGGCTCGTCGCCGCCGACCGGGTACTCGGTCAAGAACAGCGCGGCGCCGGCGCTCTGGGCCTCGACCTCGCGCTCCACGTACTGCCCGAGCACCGTCTTGAACGGCACGTCCGCGCTCATGCCCAGGTGGGCGGCCATCCGCGCGGGCAGGTCACCGAGGGGCTCGCGGTTCAGGTCGACACCGAACTGGTCACGGATGTGGCCGGCGACGGAGACGCGCTGGGGGGCGTAGGGGAGGTGCGGGCGGATCAGCCTCTCGGCGAGCGCCAGGAGGAAGTCGAAGTCCTCGCCGGCGGCGTAGAGGTCGAGCATCTGGAACTCGGGCGCGTGCAGTTCGTCGGGCTTCTCGGGCCGGAAGCACGGGCCGATCTCGAAGATGCGCGGGTGATGCTCCAGGTTCACGCGCAGGGCCGGGCCGATCATCGCCCGCAGGAACCGCCCGCCGTCGTGGTCCACGGGCAGACGGCGCCCTGGGCCGAGGTCGGCTCGGCGCATGGTTGGGGTGATCACCTCGGCGAAGGCTTCGGTTCGCAGGGTGTCCCGGAGGGTGAACAGCAGGTCGGATTTCATGACGACGGGGTTGAGCACGGAGGCTCCTCAAGGCCGTTGTTTCCGGGCGGAGTTCGCGGGTGGCCGGGTGCCACGGTGATCTGGGATTCGGGTCCTCGGCGGGGCCACAACGTAGCCGTGCCCCGGCGAGCAGCAGAAGCCCTTCCGGCCGTCCGGCCGCGGCCAACGGGCCCGGAGCGGGGCCCGTCCAGGAACTAACCTTGGCATAAGTGCAGCTCAGGCAGGGTGTGCGTGCAACGGTGACGCAACGGCCCCGTGCAACCGGCGCAACGGCCAGAGCCGTTGCGGCCCTCCTCGGCCGAGTTCTAGCGTGACTGGCCAAGCGCCCGGCGTGACCGCCACGCAACGCTCCACAGGTGGAGGGGACGTGCTGCGGCGCGGCCCTCTCCAACGGCGTGCGCCCACGCCACGGCGTGCCGAGCCGGCGGTTCAGCACCTCACCGGACCCGCGGCCCGGCAGTTCCACAGCCCGATCACCCGGACTCGCGGATCACCCGCGACCGAGCAGGGAGAACTCGATGACCGCTATCGCTGGAATGACCCCGGACACCGACCTGAAGGCCGGCATGCGCCCCGACGCCGCGGACCTGAAGCTCGGGATGCGCCCCGACGCCGCCGACCTGAAGGCCGGCATGCGGCCGGACGCCGCGGACCTGAAGCTCGGGATGCGCCCGGACGCCGCCGACCTGAAGGCCGGCATGCGCCCGGACAGCGCCCTCGTCGCCGCCTGACCTGCGGCTGATCCACCTCTTCGTCGTGCTCCGGCGCGCCCGCCAACGGCAGGCCGCCCGCGCAGCCCGTCCTGCGGGGGCGCGCCGGAGTACGGCCCCGCTCTCATCCGCACCGCGTCGACTGGAGAACCTGATGGGCAGCCCCGCCGCCGGCAGGAACCGCAACGGCACCGGAGCCTCCGGCCCTGTGCGCAAGGCCCTCGGCCAGGAGCTCGTCGCCGACCTGGAGAAGCTCTGCGGGCGCCCGACCATCGCTCTGTGGGACGTCGCCTGGGACCTCATGGCGATCGCCGCCGCAGCGATCGCCGGCCATCTCCTCGGTCACGTAGCCGGCCCCCTGCTCGCGGTCTGCTACATCGGGGTGCGCCAGCGTCACCTGTCCAACCTCGGCCACGAGTGCGTGCACTCCAAGCTCATGGCCACCCGCCGCGCCAACCGGGTCGTCGGGCACATCCTGACCGGTCTGCTCGGCGAAGGCTTCGAGCCCTACCGCAGCAGCCACTACGTCCACCACGCCAAGCTCGGCTCCGACGACGACCCGATGTTCCAGTCCTACCGCGCCGGCAACATCCGGGCCGCGGGCCGGGCGCCCAGCCGCCGCGCCTTCGTGCTGCGGGTCATCGTGCGCAACGCCCTGTGGCGGCTGCCGAAGACCGCGGTGCTGACCCTGCTCACCCGCGCGCCGGGGGAGACCTGGCGGGCCCTCGCCGCCAGGACCGTGCTGTGGGCGGGGGGCGTCGCCGCACTGTGGCCTGTGGGCGGCGTGCCGTACCTCCTGCTCTACTGGCTGCTTCCCCTCGTCCTGGTGCGGCCCGTCGTCACCTGGATCACCGATCTCGGCAACCACGCCGGGCTGATCGAGAACGGCGACATCCTCCTGCAGACCCGCGGCTGGACCTCTCACTGGCTCACTCGGCACCTGCTCGGCGGTCACCTCGACGACATGTTCCACCCCATCCACCACTGGTGCCCGCAGATCCCCTGGCGGCGCCTTCCCGAGGCCCGCGCCCTGGCCGCCGAGCACCTGCCGCGCTTCGGTGAAGTGCCATGGTGCTCCGGCTACTTCTTCCGGCGCCGTGCCACCCCCGACCAGCCGTGCGTGATCGAGGACATCATCGCCCGTCTCGCCGCCGCCCCGGTCGTCTGCACCCGGGCCCGGCACGCCTCGGCCGCCTGACCTCGTCCTCGCCCGACCTCCGAACCTCGTACGGCACCGCCCCGTCCCGGCCGCGCATTTCGCGGGCCGGAGGCGAGGGCGCGCCGTCGCCCGCCGCCGAGGAGGCGGCCCACCATGCCCCAGCCCGCGCCCGTCTCGCCGGCCCTGAACAGCTTCGACGAGTTCACCCGGCTCGAAGAGGTCGTCCTCGGCCGCGCCGACCACTACGACGCCCACCACACCGACACCTCGTGGCGGCTGTTCTTCTACGACAACGTCGCCCCCGTCCTCGCCGGGCACACCAGCCAGACGGGGGAGGAACTCCTGCCGATCCCCGCGCAGCTGGTCGACGAGCTCAACGAGGACATCGCCGGCCTGGCCGACGCCCTGACCGGATGCGGGGTGAAGGTCCTGCGACCCGCCGCCCCGGGCAAGGACGTCGACATCCGCTCCCCGCACTGGGACGCCCGGGCCACCCCGCCGCTCAACGTCCGAGACCAGACCATCATCCTCGGCAACACCATCGTGGAGACCGCCCCCCACGTCCGGGCTCGGATCTTCGAGAACGACCTGCTCAAGCCCGCGTTCTACGGCTACTACCGGGGCGGGGCGAACTGGGTGAGCATGCCGCGCCCGGCCCTGGCCCGCGGCTCCCTGGACACCTCCTACTTCACCAGCCAGGACCTGGACGTCAGCCGCGCCACCGACGGCGAGAGCGCCGGCGCGATCGAGGGCTTGGGCCTGGAGATGGTCTTCGACGGCGCGCAGTGCATGCGCCTGGGCCGTGACGTCCTGGTCAACGTCGCCAACCACAACCACGAACTCGCCCTGCGCTGGCTGAGGAACAACCTCCCCAGCCTGCGGTTCCACCGCCTGAACGCCATGGCGGACAACCACATCGACAGCGTCTTGGTCCCGCTGCGCCCCGGCCTGATGCTGCTGCGCTCCCCGGCCTACCTGAAGTACCTGCCCAAGGACATGCAGTCCTGGGACGTGATCTACGCCCCCGACACCGACGACAGCAACTTCCCGGACTACAGCGACCTCGGCTTCGTCATCCCCATCGGCAGCCGGTACATGGACATCAACCTGCTGTCCATCGACGAGAACACCGTCGTCGTCAACTCCCTCTACCCGGAGCTGATCGAGGTCCTGGAGCGCCGTGGGTTCACCGTTGTCCCCGTCCGCCACCGCCACAGGCGGCTGTTCGGCGGCGGCTTCCACTGTTTCACCCTCGACACCGTCCGCCGCGGCGGCCCCGAGGACTACCTCAGCTGACCCCGCCACCGCGCCCGGCCCCACGGCTGTACGCCCCGACGTCAGGAGATCCTTGATGGACACCGCCTATCCCTGGCCGCCCGACCGTGCCTTCTGGAACGGCACCTTCCCCGACCACACCGCCGGGCGGACTACGCCCTTCCTGTTCAAGGGCATCATCCCCGCGATCGCGGCCGGACCGGACGACGTCCTGGCCGGATTCGAAGCCATCCGCCGGGCCCACACCGCCGGCACCGGCATCAAGGCGCACGCCCGCGTCTACGTCGGCGAGGACCGCCGCGACGACCTCCTGCCCCAGGCGCTGACCGCCCCGACCTGGGACGGGGGCGTGGACGCCTTCGTGCCGTGGATGCAAAACCTCGCCGGCGCCGAGCGGTTCTCCCTGGTCATCAACAACCTGGAGACCGTCAGCCCCGCCCTCGCCGCCGGTCTCGGCACCTTCCTCAGGACCCTCATCGACGGGTGGGGCCTGCCGCTGGGCGGCGCCGAACAGGTCGCCTTCGCCGGGAACTACGCCGGCACGGCCTTCGGGATCCACGAGGGCTACGAGGACGCCTTCCTCGTCCACCTCGGCCCGAACGCCAAGAACTTCTACTGCTGGCCCGCCGAGCAGTACGAGAAGCTCACCGGCGGCAAGGAGCCCACCTTCGGCGACTACCGCGCGCTGCTGGAGCAGGCCGAGCACTTCCTGCTGGAGCCGGGCGACGCCCTCTTCCTGCCCCGTCGCGTCTTCCACGTCGGCACCCAGGACACCTTCTCCGTCTCGGTGGCCATGCCGCTGTACACCTATCCGTACGCGCAGCTCCTGCAGAGCCGCATCATCCCGGACGTCCTCGCCGCCCTGGCCGGCGACGGGCCCGACGACCCGCTCAACGAGCCCTCCGCGATGGCGGACACCGCCGCCGGGCCCGGCGCCGTCGCCGACCGGCTGGCCGGCGTCGGCCGCGAACTCCTCACCATCGCCGCCGACCACGTCCGCTCCGCGGCCCGCGAGCACACCGAGCAGCGGTGGGCCACGCTGCTGAGCAACGGCGGCTGGGAGCTCGTCGAGGGCGACCTCTCCCGCCAGGAAGTCGCGGACGCCTTCGACCCCGAGCAGGTCACCCCGGGCGCCGTCATCCGCCTGATCGCCCCCTACCAGGTCACCACCCTCCTCGACGACGACGGCGACTCCCACCAGGTCCTGCTGCGCGGCCACCAGCCGGGGGTCGCCCTCGACGGCGCGGGCCTGGACCGGGACACCGTCACCGCCCTCAACCGCGGCGACAACCTCGTCCTGCCCGCCAACGCCGAGCTCCTGACGGCCGTCCGCGCCCTGGGCGCCACCGGCGGCCTGCACTTGACCCCCCGCCCCTCCGACACCAAGGACGCCGACGCATGACCCCCGACAACAGCCTCGTCCACGCCTACTTGAAGACCCACCCCGAGACGCAGAGCGCCGTAAACGGCACCCTGCTGGGCAACTTCACCTCTGGCACCGCCCTGGTCACCAAGCACCTGGCTCCGCTGGTCGAGTGGGTGTACGCGCGGATTGCCGAGAAGGTCGGCGCCGCCGACCTCAACGAGCGCCAGGCCCGGATGTACATCGAGGAGCTCTCGGTGTTCGCCCGCTACAACGCCCAGTACCTCAAGGCGGCCGCCGCCGCCGTGGAGGGCCACTGCCCCGAGCTCGCCCACGAGCTGCGCCGCAACCACCTGGAGGAGGGCGGCGAGCGCGGCAAGGTGCCCGCGCACTACGTCCTCTACACCAATGCGCTCCTGTCCGACCTCGGCCTGCTCGTCAACGGACACGTGCCCGCCCCGGAGACCGAGACGCTGGTCAATCTCCACCAGTGGATGGTCGGTTCGCACATGTCCAGCCTCATCGCCGGCGCCTACTACGCCACCGAGGCCGTGGCGATCGCCGAGACCGAGATCCTGCGCGACATCACCAACCGCTACGGCGAGCTGACCGGCGCCGGCAGCGGCGGCGAGCTCAAGGCCCTGAAGTACTACTACGACCTCCACCTCGACGAGGGGCATGAGGCCGCCCAGGTCGGCGGCATGAGCGTCGAGGCCGCCCACATCGAGGGCCTGGCCCGGTTCATCAAGGAGAGTGAACTCTTCCACATCGACCTGCCCCAGGCTCTCGACGGATGGCTGACGATCATGGAGGGAATGACAAACTGGTGGGCTCAACTCGCCCACCGTGCTTCGGAGATGAACTGATGAACGCCACCCCCGACATCGTCCCCGCCGCCCAGAAGCGCACCGGCGGATGCCTGTGCGGAAAGATCCGTTTCACCGTCAAGGGCGAGGCCGTCTACCCGCACACCTGCAGCTGCCCGCACTGCAAGCGCCTCGGGGGCGGCCCGATGATGTGGTGGGCCGGCTTCGCCCCGGAGAACGTCATCTGGACGAACGGCGTCGAGCCGACCTGGTACACCACGTTCGAGGGTGAGGCCCAGCGCGGCTTCTGCCCGAATTGCGGCAGTCGCCTCGCGGCGATCGACAAGGACGTCCCCGAGCTCGGCATCGTCGTCACGGCCCTGGATGACACCAGCGGAGCCGATCTCGTGCCCGTCAACCAGTCCTTCCGCGACGACGCCGTGGCCTGGCTGGACCAGGTCCCCGACACCACGGAGAAGAGCCCCGTCGGCTGACACCCGCGAGACCTCCCGGGGGCCGGCAGCCCTGATCCTGCCGCCCCCCGGACCCCGCACCCTCCTGGGACCGTCTGCGCCGCGTCCGGCTCACCTCCGACCCGTCCCGCACCCCGCCCAGGAGAGTTGATCGTGCTCACCCCGCACGCCACCAGCGAGTACGGCGCCCTGCGCCACGTCGCCATGCGCCACGCGAGTGACGTCACCCCCGACCTCGACGGCCTCGACGTCCACCCCGTCCTGACCCGCCAGAAGACCACCAGCTCCTGGCAGCCGTATAATCCGGCCACCGTCCGCACCCAGCAGGACACCCTCATCGACCTCCTCCGCGGCCGCGGCACCGAGGTGACCCTCCTCGACGCCGCGCCGGGCTGCCCGGTCCAGCACTACCCCCGCGACATCGCCTTCGTCATCGACCACGTCCTGGTCATGGCGCGCCTGAACGCCACGCACCGCCGCCCCGAGGCCGACTCGCTCGCCCCGCTGCTGACCAGCGCCCCGCACATCGCCCACCTGGACGAGGGCACCATCGAAGGCGGCGACGTCGCCCTGCACACCGGCACCGTCCTGGTCGGCCTCGGCGAGGAGACCTCCCCCGCCGGCGTGGAGGGGCTGCAGCGGGCGCTCGCCCACCACGGCGTCGACCGCGAGGTCCGCCAGGTCCGCTTCGCCACCCGCGGCATCGTCCACCTCGACGACCACTTCACCATCGTCGCGCCCGGCACCGCCCTCATCCACCGCGCCGTCTTCCCGCCCGCCGAACTGGCCTGGTTCGCGCAGCACTTCGACCTCATCGACATCACCAGCGCGGAAGCGCGCGCCGTCCAAGCCAACGTCCTGGCGATCGCCCCGGACACCGTGATCGTCGCCGCCGGCAGCGACCGCATCACGGAGCAGCTCGCCGCACGCGGACTCGAGGTCCTCACCGTCGACTACCACGAGGTCACCCGGATCCCTGGCTCGCTGCGCTGCACCACCCTGCCGCTGACCCGCGCCTGATCCCTCCCGCCCCGTCCCCCTGCCGCCATGCCGCGCGCCGTGCGGTCCTTCGCCCGACTCCTGGAGCTGTCGTGTCCGACCCGCTGCTGCCCGTGCTCCTCGCCGTCCCGGTCGTGGTCCTCGCCTGCCAGGTCGGCGGGCGCGCCGTCCGGCTGCTCGGCCAGCCGCCGGTCATCGGCGAGGTACTGGCCGGAATCCTGCTCGGCCCCTCACTGCTCGGCTGGCTCGCCCCCACCGTCCAGCACCACCTCCTGCCCCCCTCGGTCCTGCCCGTCACCTCCGCCCTGGGCAACCTCGGCCTGATGGCGTTCCTCTTCCTGATCGGACTCGAACTCGACCTGCGCAGCCTGCGCACCACCCGCGGCGCCGTCGCCGCGGTCAGCCTCACCGGACTCCTGCTCCCCATGGCCCTCGGAGCCGCGCTGGCCGCTGCCCTCTACCCGCACTTCGGCCCCGACGGCGTCGGGCGACTGCCGTTCACCCTGTTCGTCGCCGTCGCCCTGAGCATCACCGCCTTCCCGGTCCTCGCCCGGATCCTCGCCGACCGCGGCCTGGAGACCACGCCCCTGGGCGCCTTCGCCCTGGCCTGCGCCGCCACCGACGACGCCCTCGCCTGGTGCCTGCTCACCGTCGCTGTCGCCCTGGCCACCACCGGCACCGCCATCTCGGCCCTGACCACCCTCGCCCTCACCGCCGCCTTCGCCGTCGCCCTCGCCCTGATACGCCCCCTGCTGCGCACCCTGCTCGAACGCGCCGGCCGCACCGGCGATGAGCTCGTCCTGGCCCTCCTGTTCGCCGGACTGTGCCTCAGCGCCTACGCCACCGACCAGCTCGGCGTGCACCCCGCCTTCGGCGCGTTCCTGTTCGGCGCCGCCGCCCCCCGCGGCCTGCCGGCCGTCGAGCGCAGCGCCGCGCGCATCCGCGCCGTCGTCCTGCCTCTCCTGCTGCCGCTGTTCTTCGTCGACGCCGGCCTGCACACCGACTTCTCCAACCTGCCCGCCGGGCAGTGGGGCTGGGGCGCGGCCATCCTCGCCGTCGCCGTCGTCGGTAAGTGGGGCGGCGCGGCCGGCGCGGCCCGCCTCACCGGCTCCGACTGGCGCTGGTCGGCCGCCGTCGGCACGCTAATGAACTGCCGCGGCCTGACCGAACTCGTCGTCCTCGGCATCGGCCTGCAGACCGGCGTCATCACCGAGACCCTGTTCACCCTCCTGGTGATCATGACCGTCATCACCACCGCGGCCACCGCCCCCATCCTCCGGCGCGTGGCCGGTGACGACCCACGAATGACCCCGCCGGCACCTCACGACGATCCCGAGCGCGCCCCGGCCCGGGAGACGACCCGATGACCCGGTCCCCGAATCCGGTCCTGGACGCGGTCCTCACCCGACGCAGCGCCTCCCAGCTGACCGAGCCCGCCCCCGGCTCCGCCGACCTGGAACGCGTTGTCCAGGCTGCGGCCACCGCCCCCGACCACGGGCGGCTTCGCCCCTGGCGGCTGGTCGTGGTGAGCGGGGACGAGCGGGCCCGGCTCGGCGACGCGCTTGCCGAGGCCGCCGACACTCCGGAGCAGGCCCGCCGCGCCGCTGCCAAGCCCCTGCGCGCGCCCCTGCTCCTGACGATCGTGCACCGTCCCGTGGCCGACCACCCGAAGGTCCCCGAGTGGGAGCAGCTGGCCGCCACCACCGGCATGGTCACCACGCTCTCGCTGCTCCTGCACAGCCACGGCTTCGCGTCGATCTGGCGCACCGGCCCCGCCGTCCAGGCCCCCCAGGTCCGCAAGCACCTCGGCGTCGACGACGACGAACAGCTCCTGGGCTGGCTGTACGTCGGCACCCGGATCGCCTCCGATGTCGCCGACCGGCGTTCGCTCGACACCCCCGCCAGGATCACCTGGCACACCGCCGGCATCTGAGCCCACCACCCAGCACGTGGCGCGCCCGGCCGCGGAGGCAGCGGAGCCGAGCGCGCCGCCGAACCTCGCGGCGAAAGGCCAACCATGCGCGATATCCAG
Organism: Streptomyces sp. NPDC002790; assembly: GCF_040295505.1. Classification (NCBI taxonomy): domain Bacteria; kingdom Bacillati; phylum Actinomycetota; class Actinomycetes; order Kitasatosporales; family Streptomycetaceae; genus Streptomyces; species Streptomyces sp. NPDC002790. Next base: position 48,857 of record NZ_JBEOVM010000016.1, read on the forward strand.
CACATCGAGATCCCCGGACACGCCGTGAGCGTCCGCGTCGACCCCGGCCCCGGACGCGATGGCCGCCCCGCCCTGTGGCCGAGCGTGGGGGAGTACCCGATCTACGACCCCTTCCTCTACACGACCATGACCACGGACGACGAGCGCAACCGCCGCTTCCGCGCGGCGCTGGCGCACCTGGCACCGGATCGGCGGATCCTGGACCTCGGGACGGGACAGGACCTGCTCTGGGCGCGCGAAGGCGTGCAGGCCGGAGCCCGGAACGCCGTAGCCGTCGAGGTCATCGAGGACGCGTTCCACAAGGCGGCCGCCAATCTGCTGGCCCTCGCCTCCCCGGACCGGATCACGCTCCTGCTCGGCGAGTCGACCGGCCTCCGCTTCGCCCCCCGCGCCGATGTCTGCGTCGCCGAGATCATCGGCTCCCTCGCCGGCGCCGAAGGCGCGGCCGCCGTCCTGGCCGACGCCCGCACCCGCCTGATGGAGCCCGGCGGCATGGTCATACCCCACCGTGCGGTCACGCTGGCCGCCGCAGTCCGCCTGTCCGACCTGCTCCCCGACCAGCCCGTGGCGTTCGCCGAGGCCGCGCTCCCCTACCTGCAAAGCATCTTCGATTGGCACGGCAGCCCCTTCGACGTACGGCTCAGGGTCGAGGAGCCGCCCGCCGACGCACTGCTCTCCAGGGGCGCGCTCGTCGCGGCGCTCGACTTCAACGGCGACCTGCAGACGCAGCAGCGTAGGACCACGCGCTTGGCCATCACGCGGCCCGGCCTCGTGGATGGCGTGCTCACCTGGCTCAACCTCTGGTGCTTGCCGGACGACGAGCCGCTCGACGCGCTGCGCATGAAGACGAACTGGGCCACCATCTACCTGCCGCTCTTCGACAGCCCCGTGCCGGTCGAGCCCGGAGACGTCCTGGAGCTCACCTTCGCGGCCGCCCTCAGCGACGACCGCGTGCACCCGGACTACCAGCTCCAAGCCGTCCTGCACACCGCCGACGGGCGACAGCACCGCGGCTCTCTCGTCTCCCCACACCACGGCGGCGTCTTCCGGTCTCACGCGGTCTATCGGGAGCTCTTTCCCGCGGGCTGACCGGCTACCGAGCCAGACGCCCTGGTCACATCGCGGCCTCGTCCGCAGGCTGCCGGGGCGCCTCGGCGGTCCGGGAAGGTCAGAAGTCCCGTAGCGGCTGGCCCGTGTTGAGGTGGTCCAGACGCTCGGAGAGTCGTCGGCTCATCAGGTGCTGTGACGCCTGGGAGGCACGTCTCGCCGCCGCCGTGTGCTCGGCCGAGTCACCGCGCAGCCGCGCGAGTTCGGCCTCGGTGATCAGGAGCTCCACGGTGTCGCGGGTGCGGTCGGAGGGAAGGGCCGACGCCTCCTTCAGCGCCTGGGCGCCTTGCTCAGCCAGGCCGGCGACGGCGAACGCCCACGCCGCCTGTCCCTCCAGCTCACGCAGATCGAACCACTCCAGCCAGGACGGGCCGGAGCTGCTCTGCGCGCGGACGAGGAACTCGCGGGCCTGCTTCACCGCCGCCACGACCTGGTCCGCCTGGCCGTTGAGCGCCCAGGCCCGGGCCTCGGTCACGCACGCGTAGGCCCTGACCAAGGGCGGCGCGCCCTTGGCTGCCAGCACGGCACTTCGCGCGTGCGCGAGCACGTCGGTCTGCCCTCCCTGCGTTGCCGCAAGCCGGGCTTGGTGGATGTGGACCCGGGTGATGCGGGCGCGGTCGCCGATCGCCTGGGCCAGCCGCATCGCCTGAAGGTCGTAGCGCTGGGCGAGGCCGGGAAGCTGGTCGTCGTAGGCCATCGACGCCATCGCGAGGACGGCGTCCACCACGCTGCCGTACAGTCGGCGCCCGGTCCGCGCGGAGAAGGTCCCGTTCAGCATCGGCGTGGCGTGCGTGTCCATCATCGACGCGAAGACGCCGCGGAACTTGCCCCCGCCGTGCTGGGAGTCGAGCTTGCCGTACAGGCGCGTCTGCTCGTCGAGGAGGTCGATGTCCGCTTCGGTCACCTTGTGCTGCCCGAGCCCGCCGAGCACGGCGTCGGCCGGCATGACGAGCGCCTCCCTCGAGGCGGGACCGAACACGCCCGGGGAGAACGCGCTCTTGACGACGTTGCGCCGCCGCATCGCGTCCAGGGCCCACAACTTCGAGAGCATCCGCACGGCGTGAGGGACATCCAGGTACTCCAGCGACTGCGCCGCGACCAAGCCGGTGTCGGACGGCCAGCCCAGACTCTCCGGCGTCACCACCCGGTTCAGGGCCTTGGACAGCACGTGGCACGCGGTGGCCGCGAGGTCGTCGCTGGGGGTCGCACCCTTGCACCACCGGGAGACCGTACTCGTTACCACCGTGTAGGGCAGGTGGATGGCCTCGCAGCGCGCGGCGATTCGGCGGGCGAAGCCGCTGATGGACCACTCCAAGGTCTCCAGGTGCTTGAGTAAGACCTCGTTGCGCTCCGCCTGCGCTGATCTCGGCCTCGTCATCGCGCCGTCCATCGAGGTGAATTTGGCAACGAGGACGACATCGCCTCAAGCGGAGTCGCGGTTGTGGACATGGCCTCCCGCGTTGAGGTGGGAGGGGCAGAGGGGAGTCCGCTCGGGTTCGTCATCGCCGAGAGACCGCGCGGGCGATCAGTTCGCGGGCGAGGTTGGGGCGCTGGGGGGCGGCGGTCGTCACGCGCTGCCCCGATCGTCCGGGGCCGTCTCCGGCGCGTGGACGCGGCAGGCGATGAGGGAGCTCAGCCTGGACCGGTGCTCGGCGGCGAGTTCGAGGCGGGCGACTCGGTCACCCTCGCGTCCTGTGCCTGAACCTCGGATGTTCCAGCCCATGTCGGTGAGCCGCCGCAGAAGGGCGGCGATGGGGTCGGCGTCCAGGGGGTGGTGAGTGAGGGCCTCGGCGCGTACGGCGGGCAGGTCCTGCCGGGCGGCGAAGTCGGAGGCCCAAAGGGTGATCAGCCGCGTGATGTCGTCGGGGTGGTCGGGCAGGGTGTGGACGCAGCCGAGGAAGAGGCAGGGGCCTTCGCCCCAGCCGAGACCGGGGTCGCGTTGGGGGATCAGGCAGGCCAGCAGCTTCCCGTCCTCGAACAGCCCGGCCGGCCTCGTCTCCGGGCCTCGGAAGAGGGCCGGTACGTCGGCTTGAGCGGGCACGGGGAGGCCGCGCAGGGTGAGCCAGCGCTGGCGGTCCTGGACGAGGGCGGCGGCTTCCTCGCGCTCGGCGTCCGTGCGTAACGTGCGCATCTCGTACACGGCGACCAGGGGCGCCGTGGTGAAGGGTGCCGCAGTTGGCCGGCCCTGGTCGGCCGTGGAGGCCGGGTGCCGGTTCACTGGCTCGCTCCGACGCGCGTCGGCTCAGCCGGCAGCAGGTTCCAGCCGTGCGCCAGGATCACCAGCTGGGTGCTGTCCTTGGCGCCCGTGTCGGCGAGCAGCTGATCGAGCGCGGCGCGCAGGTCGGCGGGGGCGAGCTTGGCGGCGAGGGCGATGCCGCGGGGGTCGCTGTGCTCGGCGACGGCTCGTAGCAGCAGCAGGTCCTCGGGACGGAGCTGGGGCGCCGGCCTGTCGGCCGTGGGGACGGCCACCTGCTGGGTGGCGAACAGGCGGTGCACGATCACCGGGAGCTTGCAGCGCGGCGGGCAGTGAAGGCTTTCGCGGATGTCGCGCATGTATTGGCGGACGGTTTCGGTCGACAGCCCGGTCTGCGTGCCGATCTCCTTCGGCGCGAGGCCGCATGCCAGGTGCTGGGCGACGCGGAGAAGGGTCGGCGTCAGCGGAGTGATGGGTGCGCTGGTCGTTTCGGACAGGGTCACGATGGCTCCTTCTCGGCTGGGATGGACAGTCACTGGGGGAGGTGCCGCCGGTCCCCGCGGGGGACGGGGCCGGCGGCACGGACCCGTGCGCGGCGGTGCGCATCCACGGGCTGCCGCGCACGGGGGTCTAGGCGGCGGTCGGGCCGTGGCGGGCCCAAGCGGCCTCGGCGGCCAGGCGTTCGGACCACTGGATGTGGTCCTCGTCGAAAGCGGCGTCCGCCAGGCGTATTCGCTGAATTTCGCCGGTGCCGGCCGGTGGGTAGGTGTGCTGGATGTCGCGCCACAAGCGCTGGAGGACGTACTCGCCGTCGAGGGCGTGGGCGCCGTGCAGCTCCATCGCGTCCTGGGCGGACTGCGCGGCCCACTGGTGGCCGAGGTACTTGGAGTTGATCAGGTCGGCGTCGCAGGGCAGGCCCTGGTCGAGAAGGTGCACCGCCTGGTAGGCGAGTATCCGGCCGGCGCGCAGTCGGGCCTCCATGGCGCCGACGCGGTCCCGCAGAACGGGCAGGTCGGACAGGGTGCCCCGGTAGCGGGGGCGGGTCTTGAGCCGCGTGGTGGTGGTCTCCACGACGGCCTCGTGGACGCCGAGGCTGACAGCGGCCAGGTTGGGGCGGCCGTACAGGATGCTGCTGCTCTGGGACACAGCCAGGCCCTGGCCGACTTCGCCGACCATGTTGTCCTCGGGAACGCGCACGTGGTCGAGGTCGAGGCGGCCGGCGGAGAAGCCGTGCAAGCCGAGAGCGGGTTGGTGGCCGGGGACGGACAGGCCGGGGCGGTCAGCTTCGACCATGAACGCGGTCAGCGCCTGGGAGGTACTCACGCCGGGCTCGGAGGTGCGGGCGACGACGAGGTGGGAGCCAGCGAGGTGGCTGTTGCCGATGTGGATCTTGCTGCCGGTGATCACCCACTCGTGGCCATTGCGTTCGGCGGTGGTTGCGATGCCGCCGATGTGTCCGCCGGCGAGTGGTTCGGTTACGGCGATCGACAGCAGCAGGGAACCGTCCGCGACCCGGGGCAGCCAGCGGCCCTTCTGCTCGTAGGTGGCGAAGTGCAGCAGGGCGCCGACGGGGATCAGGGTCGCTTGCAGGATGGCCGCGGCAGCCGCCGAGACTCGCGCGATGCGGTGGATCATGATCGTCCTGGCCACGTGCCCGTCGTCGAGTCCGCCGAAGGCGGCCGGGACGGTGACGGCGAACCAGCCCCGGGCGGCCATCAGGTCGGCGGCCTTGCGCTCCACCTTGTCCGGGGCGGCCTCCATCCGTGCAGCGCGCGGCGCGATGTGTTCGGCCGCGAAGGCGTCCGCCTCCTGCCACAGCAGGTCGTGGCGGGCGGTGAGGTAGGGACGCAGCGAAGGCGGCGGTGCGGTAGGTGTGGCGGACATGGTCTCCCTCTCCCTGGGTGAAGGTCGCAACGCGGAGCGGGTGGGGGGAACGCTCTAGCGGACGGGGGCGCGGGCGATGTGGTCCATCACCTGCGCACTGGCGTTGATGACGATGTCCCGCAGTCGTCGCGCCTCGGCCAGGGGCCGCTTCTCGGGGTCGATGACGCACACCGTGCCCAGCACGGTGCCGCTGTCGTGGATGAGCGGGGCGCCGAAGTAGGAGCGGATACCGACGGCGTCGACCACCGCGTTGCCGCTGAAGCGGGGGCTGGCGTGCACGTCGTGCAGCGGGAGGGCCTTTCTGCGGGACATGACCTCCGGGCACCAGCCGTGGTCGCGGCTCATGGTGCGGCCGACGATGACATACCCGCTATCGGCGGGCGGCTGGTGCAGCCCGACGAAGGTCTGTTCCTCCAGGAACAGGTTGACGAACCCGTAGAGGAATCCGGCCTGCGTGGCCATGCCGCGGGCCAGGTCGTCGCAGTCCTCGTTGGCTGCGGTGGTCACGCCCAGGCGCTTGAGCAGCTCGTACCGCCGCGTCAGTTCGGCGGCTGGCTGGTCCTGCGGGCCGGTCGCGGCTGCGCTGACCGAGACCGACTGTCCCGGGGCGGTCTCCCGCATGTTGCGTCGCGGCGGAGACAGCGTGGGCGGGGCGGTCTGAGATACGGGTTGCGGATCGTTGGGCTGATATGCCATCAGGCGTCCTGGAGGGTGGTAGTGGATGTGAGGCGGTCGGGGTCCGCCGGTGCGTTCTCGGCGTGGTCGACAAGGGTCAGCAGGACGCCGGCGACGTGGTTCGGATCGCGGGCGTCGCAGGTGACCACCGGTACGGAGTAGGGGAGTTCGAGGGCAGTGCGGACCTGTTCGGGGTGGTAGCCGTGGGCTCCGTCGAACTGGTTCAGGGCGACGACAAAGGGCAGGCCGATGTCCTCGAAGAAGCCGATGGGGGCGAAGCTGCTTTCCAGGCGGCGGGTGTCGACGAGGACGACCGCGCCGACGGCTCCGCGGGAGAGGTCGTACCAGAGGTCGACGAATCGGTCCTGGCCGGGTGCGCCGAACAGGAACAGTTCCAGGGGCACGAGCGCGTCGGGCAGGCTGAGGCGGCCGAAGTCGAAGGCGACCGTGGTGGTCTGCTTGGCCTCGACGCCGTACAGGCTGTCCACCTCCTCGCTCGCCTCGGTCAGGTACTCCTCCGTGCTCAGCGGCGTGATCTCACTGACGACGCCCACGGCGGTGGTCTTGCCCGCGCCGAAGCCACCGGCGATCACCACCTTCAGTACCGTGGGTGCACCACCGGCCTCCGGGCTTGGCGGAGTCCGCAGGCCCACAGCCGGGTTATCCGGCCTGGGAGTAGGCGATGGCATCGGGCCACTTCCTTTTCAGGCCCGCAGATAGGGCCGCCAGCAGTTGGGGGGAGGGACGTGTATCCGCATCCGCGTCCGCATCGGATGTGGCATAGGGGGCGGTGACGGGGACGACCAGGGCGTTGGCGTCCAGGAGGTCCGAGATGAGGATCTTGACGGTGGTGACGGGGCGGCCGAGCCGCCCGGCAAGCTCGGTTACCGAACGCCGATGCTCCCGGCACAACGCGAGGATCTCTTCGCATTCCTCTGCCTGACCTGGGCCAGGCCGCCCAGGTCCGGCATCGAGGACGGTTTCCAGGCCCAGCAGGTGCGACGGTCGGGTGCGCCCGCGCGTCAGCGTGTAGGTCCGGACGAACGTTGAATCCTCGGCCGTGCCGCCGGGTGTGCTCACCGGACCTCATCGCCCGTGCCGACGCGGACGGGGATCTGCATGTAGGGGGCGAACTTCTGCACCAGGCGCCCCATTTCGAACCCCGCGGTGCCGGCGTCGGCGTCGGGGGTAGCGATGACGGCGAGGACGGTGTCCACCACACCGCGTTCGTTGCCGGGGTGGTTGTCGAAGGCTGTGCTGCGACCGGCGCTTTGGACGAAGAACAGGCAGTCGTCTCGCTCGATGACGACCTGCCTCGCCGGCCGCTTCTGGTGGCTGGGGCCGGTGATGTTCGATGCGAGGGAGGCCACTCCGCTGAGCGCGGCCGACAGTTCGTCCGCCCAGTCCTTGTTGACCTCGCTGTCGAGCAGCCTCAGCCCGTCCCGCGACAGCAGGACGGCGTGCGTCACGCCGGGAACCTCGGCGGCGAACTGGCGCAGCAGCCAGGCCATGTCCTCACGCTGGCCGCTCGCTGATGCCTCGGATCCGGGCGCGACGTTGGTCACGGTGTTCATCTCAGGGTGTGTGCTCATAGGGATCGCTCCAGAAGGGGGAAGGGCCAGCGGATGTATCGGGCCACCGGGAACGCGTAGGGGGATGGTCAGGGCCTGGACTGCTCCGCCGAAGCGGGGAGCGAGCCACCGGTCCCGCCGGCCTCGATCCCGCTACGGAATGCGGCTGCGAGTCCTGGCGAGGCCGCGGTCGCAGGGGCTTGCTCCCGCTCACGGGGTGGACGGAACGAGCCGGCCTGACGCCTGCGTGTGGGAAGGGGGGGAGCATCCGCAGAGTGCTCCGACTCGTCGGCTCCCGGTGCCCCCATAGCGATCGGTCGTGTGACCTGGCCTGTCGAGGGCGTGACCGTCGCTGCGGCAGCCTGCCTCGGCGGCGGGGGCGCGGAGAAGCCCGTGCTGCTGTGGCGGATGCCCGTGTCCCCGACAGGATCAATTGCTACGAGGAGCCGCGCCGGAATGACGACCAGAGCAGTGGTGCCTCCCGTCACGTTCTCCTGCAGGACAACGGACAGCCCATGAGACTGAGCGATTTTCGCGGCGACCAGCAAGCCGAGCTGGCCTGCTCGTACCTGGCCGCTGACATCGACCTCGTCGGGCGCTTGGAGCAGCCGGTTCATTTGTGCGCGCGTCTGCGGATGCATACGGATGGCCCGGTCCTCGACCTCGACGGCCAGCCCGTTCGCCACCCGCTGCGCGCGCACCATCACCTTCATCGCCGGATCCGAGCACTCGCAGGCGTTCTCGATCAGCTCGGCCAGCAGGTGCGTCAGATCCGGCCCCACGTGCCCCGGAAGGCCCAACTCGCCACCGACGGAACCGGCCGCGACCGCCACCCGCGGGTACTGCACCACTTCGGACATCGCACCGCGCAGCGCGGTCGTGACAGGAACCGGCTGGCGCACATTGCGCAAGGACTGCCCGCCCAGCACCGCCGTACTCTCCACCTGACGACGCATCCGCGTCACGAGGTGATCGATCTCGAAGATCTTCGACAGCAGCTCAGGGTCGTCGGTCTGCCTCTCCAGCTGACTGAGCGCCTCCAGGGCCTTCCCGACCAGGGCGTGCTCCCGCATGGCCAGACGGCGCAGCACTTCCAGAAGGACGACGGACTGGGACTCGTCGTGCACGCGTATCAGCGCGGCGACGGCCTCCACCTGGAGCGCGCTCAACGCCTTGTCGATCTCTGCAGTCGGGCTGGCCGACTGCAGCATCTGCCTGTCCGGCAGCGGCGGCCGTGCCCCTCGGCACAGCTCGTCCGCCGACCACTGCACCGACTTCTCGATCGCCGCCGCAACTCCCGCGACCCGCGTCAACTCCGCTGCCCGCCACTTCTCGGCGGCCGTCTGCACGGCAATTGCGGTCGTTCGCACTCCCTCGGCCGCCACCAGCGCGACTGCGGTCAGCCCGCAGACCAGGCCGACCAGGAGCCAGCCGGGAGCGACCGCCGACGTAGACCAGACGACGAAGGCAGCGCCCAGCAACGCCCCAAGAAGCACCAGGGGCAGTGCCACGGCACGCCGAACGCAGTGCACCGTGAATGCGTCGATCCGTGGGGGGCGCCGTAGGCGGCGGCCGGTCGCGGCCGGCCGTGTCGGGAACGCGCTGTCAGACATGTGAATCCTCGTCAGTGGGTGGGCCGGCTAAGCGTGCTGTGGCGTCGGGTTGTGAAACGTCTGGCGCGGCCTGGGGGGGACGATTTGAGCGTGACGCTCAGCCAACTCGCGGCCAATCAACGGCCGTTCTACTTCCGTTCTACTTCCGTCCCGCCGACTGCACTCACCGTGCCTCGGTGAAGGGAGGGCCGCGCCGACAGCAGATTCGCTCTGCCGTGTTGTTGAGACCTCGCTCAGCGGAGCGGCTCGGCCGGCTGCTCGACCACCGCGCAGGATCAGCCACGCCATGGGGCCGAGAATCAGCGCGATGAGAACTGCCCCCGTGACGGTCATGGCCGGGGCACCGACGCGGCCAGAATCAAACAGGCGAACGCAACCGCGAAGACCGAGCCGCGCAGCACGCTGATCCCCGGCTCCGCCAACGCCGTCTCCGCGTGGGCTTCGCGAGGTCAACACCGTGAGCTTGCACGGTTGCGACAAGCGCCTGGGTTGCCTCGGCCAGCTTGACCAGATGCACCCTGCTGGGCATGTAGCCGTCCGGGACACCCGCGGAGGCGAGCTGCTGCGCGCTGCGCAGCCCGGACGCTCCCGGCGGGACCACGAGCCCGAGTTGGCTGATGTGACCGCGAAGGCGCTGTGCGAGTTCCTCCACGTCGTCAGCACTCTCCGGCAGTGGGGCGGCCTCGTCCAACACGAGCGCCACCGTCTCCAACGCAGCTGCCGACGGATCACGCTGCGGGCCCGGCTCGAGGCTGGCCCCAACCGGCTTGCCAGGGGCAAAGAGTCGACGGGAGGCCCGGCGGGCAGCCATCGGAAGACGCACGACACAACTCCTGTTCACATCCGGCCTGCCGAGCGTGCTCACGCCGCCATCACCCGGTGCGGGCTGATGACCAGGCCGTTGGGCAGGAGCTCACCGGTGTCCTCGAAGAGCAGGACGCCGTTGCAGAGCAGGCTCCAGCCTTGTTCCGGGCGGTGCGCGACGAGGTGCGCGGCCTCCCTGTCGGGAGCGTCAGCCGTGGGACACGGCGGGGTATGCGCACACATGGTGCTCGTCCTCTCGGGTGCGGGGCGGGAAAGTTGATCTCTCTTCAGTCGGCTACGAGGTCGTGGGGGAGCACGCTTCGGAGATGGCTGAAAAGGGTGTCCGCGGGTGCTGCCGCACAAAGGCGGCGATGGCGTCTTCGCTGTAGCCGTAGAAGCGGCCGAATACTGTGTCGTCCTCCCACCAGTCGGGTGCGGGGGCTCCCCACTCGACCGTGTGGCAGGTGTCGCGGTACGGCGACCAGCGGACGCGGAGGTTCGGGAAGCCGGGCTGGTTGTCGAGCAGGTCGCGGATGGACATGGCCAGCGTCAGCAGGTCGAAGGACATGTATCCGCCGAGGCGCGGGCCGCCGACCGGCACGGCGAGCAGGGGTGCCCGGAAGATACGGACGGCAACGGCTTTGTTGACGATTGCGGGCACGGCGAGTCGGTCACGGAAGTATTCGAAGTCGTACGCCTCGGCGGCCGGGCACAAGGAGACGGCGAACGACGGCGTCGGCGCGGCGATGTCCAACATCAGCACGCCGCCAAGTTCAGTTCGCACCACGTGGTGGCACCGCCATCGCTGACGCCCCACGTGCCTTCTCGGCTGCGCGCGATCCCTCGGACGACGGCCAGACCGCGGCCGTTCTCGTCGTCGTCGATCGGGTTCCGCATGGTGGTGAGCCAGGAGTCGGCTACGCCATCGTGCACTCGGATTCGCAGGACGCCATCGCGGACTCCAAGGGTCAAGCTGACCCGCTGACCGCCGCTGTGGTTGATCGCGTTGGTGATCAGCTCCGAAACGACCAGCGTGGCGTCGTCGGCGACACAGGCCAGACCACAGGAGACGAGGCGGTGCCGAGTCAGGCGCCTCATGGCGGCGACGCGCAACCCGTCTATGCGAGAGAGGAGTTCGCCCGGCCGGCGCCTGGTGATCGGGAATTGTTCCTCGACCAGGCCGCCGTCGCCGACTGCGGTCAGGCGCTGCGGCGCCGGGGCGTTCAACGCTCCGTTCCGTTCCGAGCATCCCCGTTGTTCGTGGGGTTCGAGGCACTGAGCGAGGACACCAGGCCGCGCGACCGGTGCCGCTGAGCCGGGACTCGCCTGAGCACGCCGCTCAGGGCGGGGAGGGGGGTGATGGAAGCGTCGGCCAGATTGCGGCGGCGCTCTCGGTCTGCGGGGGTCCGTGTGGTCATCGGGCCTCCTCCTCGATGGGGAAGAGAGCGCCGAGCTTGGTGTGCAGAGCAACCGCGTCATCGGCTGTCAGGACCAGGGGGATCGTGGCGGCCTCCGCGGCCCCCTCGCGCAGGTCGAGGGGAACCGCGAAGCGGCCGGCCTCCGTCGGCTTCACCTCGGCCTCGCGGACGAGGCGGAGGTGACGCTTGGCAGGCACAAGGGGCGCCGCACCAGGGTCCTTCTTCGTGTGACTCGTCGTCATGACCCGTAAACGTAGGGCCAGTTCGGCGGCTCACCCCTGAGGAAAAATCAGGGCTGAGTAACGCTCAGGGTTGGATGGCATATGCCTAAGCTGCGAGCCCGATGTGCGCAGCAACGGCGCGGAGGTCTTCGCGCCACATCGGCTTCTCGCGCTTTAGCAGGTCAGCCACGGCCTCCCTCACCAGCGGAGAGAATACGATCTCCTCCGGCGACTGCTTTAGCAGCTTGCCGAGGATGTGAACCGTCGCGTAGTCGTCGCGTTGAATCCGGTTGAGGTTCATCACCTCGATCAGATACCGGGTTCGACGTTCGAGCGGAACTTCGGGGTTGACCTGGACGTGGTCGGCCGCTCGGAGCGCTTCGCTGGTGTCGCCTTCCTCCGCCTTCAAGTGCACCTCGTGCATGGCGAAGTTGGTCGGTCCGAAGCACGTGTGCCAGTGGTTGAGGTCTGCGCCGACGCGCTGCACGGCCTGTTCCGCACCGCGGTACAGATCCCAGGCCCGCGGGCCCTTGGTGGCGCGTACTGCGGCGACGGCACCTTGCAGATGCAGCGCGCCGTACGCGGACCAGTGCTCGGGCCCGGAGTCGTCATCCGGGCGGCACTGGGCGATGGTCTGTTGGGCCAGCTCGTAGCTGTCGTCCACATCTCCCGCGGAGGTGAGGACGCAGGCCAGGTTCCAGGCTGCCGCCGCCAGCAGGGCCGGGTCGCCGGCATTGTCCGCGAGGGCGAGTCCCCGGTCGGCCGCGATGCGTGCCAGGGTCGGTTCGCCGACGCGGCGCAGCCAAATCTGTTGCAGGCCGTAAAGGCTGATCAGCTGTCGGAGGACGGCGCCCTCCTGTTCTGCCGAGGCATCGCGCAGTGCAGCATGGCCCTGGCGCAGCAGGCCGGGCAGCCGTGCACCCACATCGCGGTAGCGGTCGTCGGCTTGCGTCTCGTAGACCTTCCAGGCATCGGTGACAGACGCCTCGAAGTCATCTGCGCTAATCGAGCTGATGCGCAGCGGAAGCAGCGACGTGGGCAGGGACAGCGCCTGCCGGATGAGCGGGACGTGCTCGTGCTCGACACCGTCGGTGGCGATTCCAGACACGTAGCCGCCGGTCAGTTCCTCCAGGCTGCACCGCAGCGTCTTACTGAGCGCGATCAGGATCGGAAGCCGATCCAGAGGCATCCGGTCATTTTCGATCTTGTAGACCCAGTTCTCTGACCTGCCGATAAGGTCCCCCAGCATCTTCTGGGACATCCCTCGGCGCTCGCGCCACCACTTGATCCTCTGCCCGATGCTGAACAACTCACCGTCATATGTCACGGGTTGACCCTCCGTCGTAGGGGACAGGGCACTCGTGTCAAGCGTATGCCCGGGCGCTGCGGGCAGAGGCGATACTGGTGGTCTCTCCCCCTGGGGAGGGCACTCAACGGTCCCCTGGCCGCTCGACGGCCAGGGGACCGCGTACACGTATGAGCAGATCGGCAAGGAGGCCGCTTTGACCGCCCCATACCGTGGCCTGATTCTCGACTTCGGCGGTGTACTTACGACCCGCATGAGACTGAACGGGCAGGCATTTGAGAGGTCGGAGGGGCTGACTCCCGGTGCCTACTTCGCAGCCCTGAACGAACATCCCGACGGCGTTGCCATCTACGCCGCGCTTGAAGTCGGGGAGGCCACGCAGGAGGACTGGAACCACGTCATCGGCGGCATCCTCGGTATCGACTCCACCGACCTGATGCGGCGAGCGCTGGCCAACCTGCAACCGCAGCCCGAGATCGTTGCTGCAGCGAAGCGCGCTCGCGCGGCTGGTATCAAGGTGGCCATGCTCAGCAATTCGTTCGGCATCGAGCCGTACAACCCGTACGAGGACAAGGGCATCTGGACGGACTTCTTCGATGCTGTGATCCTCTCGGAGCTGGAAGGCGTGCGGAAGCCGTCCTCGCTCATCTATCAGCGGACGCTCGACGCTCTGGAGCTGACCGGCCCAGAGTGCGTGTTCGTAGACGATCACGCGGAGAATCTGCCTCCCGCCGAAGCCCTGGGCATCCGCACGGTGCACCACACCACGAAGCCCGCCGCCACCGCTGCCCTCTTGGATTCCCTTCTTCTGGATCGGACCCCCGCCTGATCGGACAGGGAGGAGCCTGCAGGAGACCGCCGCGGTCGAATACTCGGCGTGCGCACACTGTGCCGGGCCGCCTCGGTTCGGCGACGGCCCTGCCGACCGGAGCCGACCCGACGCCCCTTCGCGAGATGCCGCCAGAATCGGTGGTCGGCACAATCGCTGCTCGCCGCGCAGCCCAGCTCCGTACCCGTTCCCTCAACTCACCGTCCGCCCGCTACGTGGCAACCTCGACACGCCCAACGCCTGCTTCGTGTCGAGCGAGGCGTCTTTGGCGAGCTGCGCGGCGACTGCCACACGGCTTGCTTCGTACATGCCATGTATGACGAGGCCGGATCCCAAGTGCAATTCACCGTAGCGGTGTTCGATCTGGACAGCGGACCTGCGGGGAACGTGACGGCCAGCCGCCCCGTTGGCGATGACCAGGCTCTGATCGACGAGGTGGTGCAGCGGCTCCGCGCCGAAGGCGCCGGACGCCTCCTCCCGCTGAGGTAGCCGGGTCACACCGTCGCAGGCCCATGGACGGATTCGCCCATGGCAGACGAGAAAGATCCTCAGAGGACTGGAACCACTTCCGGAGACATGTCAACGTACAAGCTCCCCGGAAAACACCAGGTCAGAGACGTTCTCAGTGGTCCGGGCGCCAGCGTGCCAACGCTGGCCCCCCGTCTCACGTCTCGCGCCATGGCCCTAGCAAGGAGACCCACCTGCCGAACGCCGCACTCCGATCCGCCCGTGTCACCGCTCCGATCCTCATGGCGCTCGGCGCCATGAACGCCTGGAGTGCCCAGACGAATGCGGACTACGCCGCCCTCTCCACGGCCTTGTGTCTTTGTGTCTGCGCCGCCGGCCTATTCGGCGAGGACTTGGTGCAGCGCGGACATGGCCAAGACCTGGCGGTACTCGCCTACGTCGCGGCCCACCCAGGTGCCGAGGCACGTGCCATCGCCCGAGCCGTAGGCACCCCTGAACGTGTCGTGGACCGCAATCTCAGTCGCCTCACCGACGACGGGCTGGTGGCCTTGGTCGACGACGTGCACCCTGCACTCAGGTCCTACCGGCTGGCCTCGTAGCCCTCGACGAGGGGGGCGCAATATAGGCGACGATCCCCGGTTACCGAAACCGGGGATTCTCCGGATGGTTTAGGGAGTTCGCACCGACTACTTGGCGGTGGATCGCTGCGGACTGAGGTTGTCCTGCCCTACCCATCGGAGCCTGCTGTGTGCGAAAAATTGCTATCGATACAGAGCGTTGCGGAAATATTGGGCGTAAGTCGACGTTCGGTGTATCGGTACATAGCCCTAGGGGAGCTCTCAGCGATCGATCTGCGTACGGGTACCGAGCGCTCTCGCGTGCGAGTCTCCGGAAGCGACGTGAAGGCTCTTGTGGAGCGACGCACTTGCACTTCCCCCTCTCCGTCACTCGGGCGATGAGCCCAATGCGTGCAGATCTTAAGTGAGTTGAGAAAGGGAAATATGGCATACCTGCGTAAACTTCCGTCGGGGAAGTGGCAAGCGACCGTATGGACACCGACGGGCAGTCGAGACACTGAGACGTTCCCACTCAAGGATCAAGCACGGGACTGGGGGAATGAGCGTGAAGCCCAGTATCGGCGGCGCGTGCACCGGGACCCGCGTGGCGGGAAGATCAAATTCCGTGAATGGCATGATCGCTGGTGGGATGCGCGTGTTGTCGAACCGCATACCCTGCGCGGGGATGCTTCCTCTATACGCAACCATGTCATGCCGTATTGGGCGGACTGGGAGATGCGGGCGATAGGCCGCATTGACGTGCAGGCGTGGGTTCGCAAGCTGATCCACGAGAAAAAGGGCGCGTCGGCGATCCGCCGTTCGTACAACCTCGTGCACTCTCTTATGCAAGCTGCAGTCGATGAAGATCTTATTGCAGTTACGCCGTGCCGACGCATTGACTTGCCGCCGGAAGTTGTCAAGCCTCCGGAATGGTTCACGCTTAGCCAGGCCCAAGCGATCCTCGATGAGCTAGCGCAACCGTGGCAGACCATGGCCCTGTTGGGTTTCTATACCGGTCTCCGGTGGGGCGAGTTGTCCGGTCTCCATGGGAAGAGGATTGACTGGGCGAGGTCACGGCTGTTCGTCGTCGAGGTCAACACGAAGTCGGGTATCAAGGAGTATCCCAAGACTGCAAAGAGTCGTCGGGAAGTCCCCTTGCCGGGCCACGTACTAGAATCCCTGTCGCGCCACGTGCACGGGAAAGACCGTGGTGATGTCGTCTTTACTACCGTCACCAAGGGGAGATCTGGACGGTTGCTCGACGACGGGAATTGGCGGCGTCAGACGTGGTGGCCTGCTGTCCGCGAGGCTCTCTTTCTTGATGATGCCGGCAGGGCGCGGCATGTGCCCGATTATCCACCGCACTCCATGCGTCACACGTGCGCGTCGTGGCTCGTGCAAAAAGGCGTGTCCCTATACGAGGTTCAACACCTTCTGGGGCACGAGAGTTATCAGACGACACAGCGATATGCCCACCTGGCGCCCGATGCACACGAAGCGGTGCTTGGCGCATGGACGCGCCTCGAGTCGCAGCTCGTCGTGCCAACCGAGACAGCTCTGTCTATGGCCGGAGCACGGTGACCGTAAACCTTGATACTTCGTCAGCCCTGCTGGTTCACTCGAACCAGCAGGGCTTCGTGCTGCTGCAGCTGGGGCCAAGAAGCTCACTTGTAGGCCGGTTCGGCGTGGTCCGCACGTGCGTGCGAGGGAATCGCGTGACGCACGTATGACGCACGAGGGCCCTCCTGCGCAGGGGGACGATGGCTCCTGACCTGCATGTTCTCTTGTGAATTGCCAACTACACATCTTCCCGATGACGCACCACGTGGAGTGCGTGGCGATCCTGGAGCCGGTCAAGAAGGACGCCTGACCTGCCGCGCGTCGAGCTTCAGTATCTGGCCAAAGAATCTTGACCCTGCATTGACCAACTGTCGAACTTTGACGATTGGTCACGCATAATGCGTCCATGCGAACGACTCAACGTAAGGCGCAGGAAGTTGCGGAGCGTGACCGGAAGCTGGTGGATGTCGCGCTCGACATGGTGTGTCGCGACGGCTTCCACAATCTGACGCTGGGGAAGCTGGCCGACGAGGCCGGCTACTCCAAGGGCACCGTCTACAACCACTTCACCTGCAGGGAAGACCTGCTCATCGAGCTCTCCGCGGAGAGTGCGCGCCGCCAGCTGCGCTACTTCCAGGCGATCGCCGATCTGCCCTGGGACGGGGTGCGCTCCGTGTACGGCATGGCGCTCGCCTATCTGCGGCACGCCGAGGTGGCTCCGGTGCTGTTCGAGTGCAGCATCACGGCGCGCACCGACGCCGTCTGCAAGGTTGCCTCCGAGCAGCGGCTCAAGCGGCGTGACCTGGTCGAGGCGCAGATGTCGCAGGTGGTGGGGTACGCCGTGGAGCGCTCCGTCGCCGAGGGCTCCTTCGAGAACGCCGATGTGGAAGCGGCCGTCGCGGTGGACGCCCTGCGCGCCTACATCCTGGGCTACGCGGCCATGCACCTGCTCTCGCGGCGCTTCCTGTGGGCCGGCGACGAGGATCGCGACGCCCGCCTGAAGGTGATGACCTCCATGGTCGGCGGCCTGGGTTGGGAGCGTCTCGCCGCCGACGACGTGGCGCGGCTGTCGCGCGAGGTGGCAGGCATCGTCGACGCGATCGCCGCACAGTAGACCTCTGATAGTCGCTCTGAGTAGGCAACGCGCCCCGCGGGGGAAGCGGGTTGCCTCGTTCCGCATTTCGGCATTCACACTCCGTTCATCGACATCGACCTTGAACCAGTTGTCAAAAATCGACGACTCGTCATAAGTTGATGGAGCGCCCGGCCGATCGGTCGGGCCGTGATGCGGAACGGAGGGGCAATGCGCATCAACATCGCTCGCCGCGGAAGTGCTCTGTGGCACGCGTGTGTCGATCTGGCCCGGGAGCGCTACGCACGGGACTACGACGCACGGATCGCACCGTCACCGGACAGCTTCATCGCCCTGTGCTCGGACGAGGGCGAGGGGGCGGGCAGCGGATCGGATGTCGTCCCGCTGGCCTGTGCGGGACTGACGTACGGAGGGGAACGCAGCCTCCTCATCGAGAACTACCTGGGAGACGAGGTCGGCAGCGCCATATCCCAGTACACGCGCACCGCATGCGAGCCGGCCGGTCTTGTCGAGGTCGGACCGCTGGCCTCCAGCGAGCCCGGCGCGGGCCTGAAGCTCATCGGCATGGTGCCCGCACTGTGCTGGTGCAACGGCGCCTCCTACCTGCTGTGCACCGTCACCCAGCCGCTCGCCCGCACCCTGGCGCGGATCGGACTGCGGTTCACCGGCCTCGCTGAGGCCCGCGAGGACGCGCTGCCACCGGAGCAGCAGGGCAACTGGGGCTCGTACTACGACACGAAGCCCGTGGCCGGGTTCATCGACCTGCGGGCGTTCGACGCCGGCATCAACCGTGAGGCCGAGTCCGGCTATCACCTCGCCGTGACCTGGGCGCAGGAGGCACCGCTCGCCGTGCAGGGGGCGGGTGCCCGATGAGGAAGATCCACGACGGTCTGTACGCACCCGAGCGGCGTGACCACGTCCTCGTCGAGAGGCTCGCCGCCGACGGCTCGGTCGCCGACCTCTTCACGTACGGGGATCTCGCGGGCTGGAGCGGGCAGATCCGGCGGCTGCTCGCCGATCTCGGCGCCGACGCCGGCGCCACGATCGGCGTCGTCGCGGGCAACGGCCCGGAATGGGTCGCCGCCGATCTCGCGCTGCTGCTCGGCGGGTATGTCGAGGTGCCGGTGCCGCTGGCGTTCTCCGGCGAGCAGGCCGCCTCGCTGCTGAAAGAGGTGCGGCTCTGCCTCGCCGACGAGGCCGGGGTCAGCAAGCTCGCCGAATGGGGCCTGGACGGCGCCGTCACCGTGCTGCCGATCGCGGCGGACAGCGGCGCCGGGAACCGGGTGGCCCAGCCGGAGGACCTCCGGCTGCCACCGGACGAGCGGATCATCAAGGTCATCCACACCTCGGGGACGACCGGTGCGCCCAAGGGCGTGAAGATCCGGTCGAAGGCGCTCGAGGCGTTGCTCGTCTCCCTCGACTCCGTCTCGCCCGACGGGGTGTACGCCCGCTATCTCTCTCTGGTGCCGTTCAGCCTGCTCATCGAGCAGGTCACCGCGGTCTACCTGCCGATCATCAACGGCGGCCGGATGATCCTGCTGCCCGAGGACACCGCGCTGCTCGGCACGGCGGGATCACGTGCCGACGACGTGGTCACCTGGATGCGCGCCGCGCGGCCGACCGCCGCCGTGCTGCCGCCGGCCGCGGTGAGCGCCCTCGACAAGGCGGTGCGGGGCGCCGAGGCGGGCCCCGTGCTCGGCGAGGGTGTGCGGCCGTTCCTGATGGCGGGCGGCGCGCCCGTCGACGTAGCGGCTCAACTGCGCCTGGACGCGGCCGGGTTGCGGGTGCACGAGGGGTACGGGCTGTCCGAGAACAGTTCGGTCGTCTCGTGGAACACCCCCGAGCACTGGCGACCCGGAACGGTCGGCAGGCCGCTGCCGCACTGCGAGGTCCGGCTCTCCGAGGACGGGGAGCTGCTGGTGAGGTCGACGTCGCTGTTCGCCGGATACACCGTCGAGGACCCGACCAGCCGCCCCGTCGACGAGGACGGCTGGCTGCACACCGGGGACCGCGGCGAGATCGACGAGGACGGCTTCATCCGCATCCTCGGCCGGCTGAAGAACGTGATCATCACCAGTCACGGCCGCAACGTCTCGCCCGAGTGGGTCGAGGGCAGCCTGCGCAGCTGCCCCTCGGTGGTGGACGCCGTGGTGTTCGGCGAGGGCCTTGAGCACCTCTCGGCCCTGCTGATCACCGGCGAGGCCTTCGACGCCGGCCTGGTCGAGGAGGTGCGGCGGCAGGCACGCGCGTACGCCGAACGGCACCTGGCGGAGACCGACCGGCCCGAGCGCTTCTTCGTGGTGGCCGACAGCAGCGACTTCCGCCGCACGTACTTCACCGTCACCGGCCGGCCGCGACGCCAGAAGCTCTTCGACGACCTGATCGCGGTCACGAGCGAGTACGGCCACCGGGACGACCACAACATCTGACCTGCACACGAACGGGGACCCAGCCATGACAGTTGCCCAGAACACGCTGCGCCTGACCAGCATCGGCGACGGCGACGGCATGATGATCACGCCCACCGGCATCGACGCCGACTTCACCGAGCTGTACCAGGCGGGCCTCGACGGCCTGCTCGCCGACACCGGCCACCTCCTCATCCGCGGATTCGCCCCGGGCGTCGAGGAGTTCAACGAACTGGTGCGCCGCTACAGCTCCCGCACCACCCTCGACCCGGCCCGCGCCTTCCACGGCAACGCCGCGCAGAAGGTCGACTCCGGACACGACCCGATCGGCCTGCACCTGGAGAACGGGGCCACGCCCTTCGCCCCCGACCTGCTCTGGTTCCACTGCGTCAAGGCCGCCGCGTCCGGCTCCGAGACGACCGTCTGCGACGGCTTCCGGGTCTGGGACGCGCTGTCCGAGCGGGCCAGGAAGGTCTTCGCCGGCAACCCGGTGACGTACGCCCGCAGCAATGTCCCGCGGACCATGTGGCAGCGGCTCGCCGCCCACCTCACCGGCCCCGACGCCGACCCGGACGACATGACCGTCGACCACCTCCGCGCCGTGTCCAACCAGGGCGCCGACGCCGTCTTCACCGAGGCCGCCGACGGCTCGCTGACCTACGAGTACCGCGTGGGCGCCGCCCATCCGACCCGTACGTCCGCGCGCACCGCGTGGGCCAACAGCATCCTCGGCCCCTCGTTCAACTACGAGGCGCCCGAGATCCGCTTCGCCGACGGCTCGCCGATACCCGACGACGTGATCGCCGAGTACACCGAGGTCTCCGAGAAGGTCACCGAGGAGATCCAGTGGGAGGACGGCGACATCGTCCTCATCGACAACACCCGTGTCATGCACGGCCGCCGGGCGATCACCGACCCCGAGCGCACCATCCTCAACGCCCAGAGCTACGCCAGGAGCTGACCCATGAAGTACGGCATCGTCATCCGCTACGAGTTCGACACCTCCTGGCTGCGTCTGAGCCGCGAGCAGCGGGGTGAGAAGGAAGAGGTCTTCCAGAAGGAGATCGTCGGGCCCTTCGCGGACCGGATGTCCGTCCGGCACTTCGACGCCGAGGCGTTCGCCACGGACTACTCCGACTTCCTGTTCGTCGAGACCGACGACATCAAGACCTACTACTACTTCATCGAGAAGCTGCGGGACAGCGAGTTCGTCGCCCAGGGCTGGGTGCGGCTGCGGGACATCTCCATCGGGCTGCAGGACGGCTACAAGGAGTTCGAGAATGACCAGGTCTGACCAGTTCGACGGCATCGCGGAGGCCGTCCGCACCGAGCTGGCCTCGGTGACCCGGCTCGCGCACATCAACACCTTCCACCCGGGCGCCTTCGACTGGAGCGAGGCCGGCACGCGGGCCGAGCGCGAGTTCGCCTCCGTCGTCGCGTACGGGGAGACCGGTCACGAGACCGAGGCCGTCGCCTACCTCACCAAGGAGCTGGCGCAGCTCGCCGAGATCGAACGCCACGTCAGTACTGTCATGGCCATGGTGATGGGAGAGCTGCACGACCTGCGCGACCCCATCAACCTCGGGCACGAACTCCACCACGCCCTCTCCTGCTTCGCCGCCGAGGAGATCCAGCACGCCAACACCTTCTACCGGTACGTGCGTGCCCTGTCCGGCGCCGAACCCCGCGTGGAAAAGGCCCTCTTCGACGAGCGCCTCGACGTCTTCCGCACCGACGACCACCCCTACGTCAAGCTGGTCGCGCTGTGCTGCTCGGCCTACGTCGGGGAGTCCGTGATCACCGTGTTCGAGCACCGCACCGACGCGCTCGACCCCGACCGGACCCGCTTCTTCACCCGCCTCCTGCACACGCACGGCCTCGACGAGGCCCGGCACGTGAAGATCGACCACGTGGCGATGAAGCTGATCCACCCGGCGCTCACCGCCGAGCAGCAGCAGCGCGTACGGGCACTCCTCGACCAGATCGAGGAACTGAACCGCACCCTCGCCGCGACCTTCGAAGCCCGCACCCGGCAGCTCCTCGACGTCGACTTCGTCACCGGCAACCCGGCGGCCGCCGTGCAGTTGGAGATGACGAAGGCGTTCGGGCGGAAGGTCTTCGCCGACGACGGCACGCTCCACAGCGTCGACGAGATCCTCGACGACGAACTGGCGGGACTCATCACGGAGTTCTCCGGTGTCGGCCGCGTGCACGCCGCGGCCGTCGCGGCGCCGACGAAGGCGCTGAGCACATTGGGGAGCGCGTCGTGACGTCCGCGGCCGTCGGTTCGGGCACCGTCGCACCTGCCCGTCCGGCTGTGGCCGGGGGCAGGGTCGCGGTCGCCGCGGCTGTGCTCGCCCTGCTCCTGGCCGCGATGGACGCCACCGTCATGGGCACCGTGCTGCCCAGCGTCCTGTCCGACGTCGGCGGCGGCTCGGGCGGCGGATACGCCTGGCTGGTATCCGGGTTCATGCTGGCGCAGGTGGCGGGCACCCCGCTGGCGGGGTGGGTCGCCGACCGGCTCGACGATCGAATCCTCGCCGTCGGCTCGACGCTGGTCTTCCTCGGCGCCTCCGTGCTCGCCGGGGTCGCGGGTTCGTTCGGCGTGCTGGTCGCCGCCCGCGTGCTGCACGGCCTGGCCGCCGGCGCGATCGTCGTCTCCAGTTACGTGATCGTGGGCCGGGTCTTCGGAGCCGAGCGGCGCGCCAAGGCCCAGTCGATGCTGAGCACGGTCTGGGGCGTGGCCGCCGTCCTCGGCCCCGTCGTCGGCGCGGCCGTCACCGAGGTCTGGGGCTGGCGCTGGGTGTTCTTCCTGAACGTGCCCCTGTGCGCCTTCGTCGTCCTGGCCGTCCTGTTCGCCCTGCCCAAGCGGCAGGCCACCTCGGGGGCACGGGCACCGGCACGGGCACCGGGCTCCGGCTTCCCGGCGGGGGAGTACCTGCTGGTCACCGGCGGTTCGGCGCTCGTCCTGGTCGGATTGCAGGGCGGCGAACTCGGCCTCGGTACGATCGGCGGCGCCCTCGCCGCACTCGCGGGCATCGTGGCGCTGGTCCTGGTGCGCCGCTTCGGCGGCGGCCTCGTACCGCGCCGGATCCTCGCCCGGACCCCCTCGGCGGGCGCGGCCCTGGCCACCGTCGGCGCGTGCGTCGTGATGTACGCGACGGTCACCGTGCTGCCCGTACGGCTCGCCGCCTCCGGCACCTCGACCACTCGGATCGCCGTGGTCGTCGGCCTGGCCGCACTCGGCTGGGTCGCCGGAAGCGCCGTCACCGGCGCGACAGTGGCCAAACACGGCTATCGGCCCTTGCTGTTGGCGGGCGCGGTCGCCCTGCTGATCAGCGCCGTGCTCAGCGCCACAGGCGAACTCGCCTGGCTGGCCGGCGTGACCGCGGGGCTCGGCACCGGAGCCGTCACGGCCACGACGCTCGCCCTCATCCAGGACCAGTCGCCGCCCGAGCAGTTGGGCGTGGCCACCTCGGCCGCGACGATGCTGCGCAACCTCGGTTCGGCGGCCGGCGTGAACGGCATCGCGGCCCTGACCGCGACGCTGGCCACCACCTCCCATCACGGCCAGCAGAACCGGGCGTTCTGGGTCCTCGCCGCAGTGGTCCTCGTGACCGTCCTCGCCCCGGCGGTCACGGCGCCCCGCCGGCGCGCCACCACCGGGTGACAGCTGCGGCAACAGCTGGGGCAGGGGCGCTCGGACGCCCCTGCCCCGGTCGGCCGCGAACAGAACGGAACACGATGACCCCGACCACGACGGCTCCTCCCGCGCCGACCGGGGCGAAGGCGCCGCATCCCTGGCTGAGCGCTTCGACGGCTGTCGCGGCCGGTACCGACGTCACCGCCCGAACTTCTCGACCGCCTCCGCCGTGACCGGCGTGAAGAAGTTGACCAGGTTGCCGTCGGGGTCGCGGAAGAGGAGGGAGCGGTTGCCCCAGGGCATGGTGGTGGGCTCGGTGACGAAGTCCGTGACGTAGCCGGTCAGGTCCTTGTGGGTGCGGTCCACGTCGGCGACGAGGAACTCGGTGATCACGCTGTGGTTGGCCGCCGGGCGGGCCGAGTCCGGGGCGAACAGCGGGACCGTGCGGGTACTGGCGATCGCGAGTGTGGCGGCCGGTGTGCGGAGTTCGGCGAAGTCCTCGGTCGCCCACGTCGCCTGCACGCCCGTGGCCCGCTCGTAGAACTCGACGAGGCGTGCGACGTCGGCCGTGATGATGCGGATCGATACGAAGTCCATGGGGTGGGGCTCCCTGAGTCTGGGCGGGGTCGAGTGCTTCGCAGGCTAGGGGAAATAGGGGACAGAATCGGTCCGGTATCCGCGTTAGTGTTCGAGCATGTCCCGACCCGCAGGGCGCGTGCTCACCCTCCTCGAGTTGTTGCAGTCGGGCGGCACCCGGACCGTCGCCGAACTCGCCGACCGGCTCGGCGTCGACGGGCGTACCGTGCGGCGGTACGTCGACCACCTCGTCGACCTCGACGTGCCCGTGGAGTCGGTGCGCGGCCGCTACGGCGGGTACCGGATCGGTCCCGGTCACCGGCTGCCCCCGCTGATGCTGGGCGACGACGAGGCGCTGGCCGTGCTGCTCGGCCTGATCGCCGGTCGGCGGGCGGGGCTGACGGCGGCGGGGAGCACGGCGAGCGAGACGGCCGCGGCGAAGATCCGGCGGGTGCTGCCCAAGCCGCTCGCCCGGCGGCTCGACACGCTCCTGGACTCGCTCTCCTTCACGGACCGGCCCGGCGAGCAGGCCCCCGCCCCGGACGCCGGGGTGCTGCTCACCGTCGCCGACGCGGTGCGCCACCGTCGGCCGGTCTCGATCCGGTACGTCGACGGGGAGGGGCGGCGCAGCGAGCGCACGCTCCATCCGTACGGGATCGTCGCCCACGTGGGGCGGTGGTACGTCACCGGGCGGGATGCCGGGCTCGGTGAGGACCGGACTCTTCGGCTCGACCGGATCGTGGACGCGCGGTCGCTGCCGGGTACCTTCGAGGCGCCCGAGGAGGGCGACGGGCCCGAACCGGCGCAGCGCGTGCTGACCGGGCTTGCCACGGCCCCGTACCGGTACGAGGTGACCCTGCGGATTCACGGAACCGTTGAGCAGATCCGGGGTCGACTCCCCGCGAGTGTCGCGGTGTTGGATGAGACGGAGGTCGAAGAGTGTTGGCGGCGCGTCGAGCTGCGGGCGCAGCGGCTCGACTGGCTGCCACCCGTGCTGGCCTCGCTCGACCGGCCGTTCGTCGTCGAGCGGCCCGCCGAACTCAGCGACCTCGTAGGCGAGTTCGCCGAGCGGCTCGGCTCGTACGCCCGTCGAACCTGACGTCACTCCCTCGGCGTGAGCGAAGGTGTCGGCGCCGGGCCCGGTGCTCAGTCCACGCTGTAGCAGCGGATGGCGATGGTGACCCCGTCCTCTGGGTTGCCTTCGTCGCGTGCGAGGCCGACGAAGACCGTGCGGGTGAGCCAGAGGTGGGCGGGGGTGTCGGTGCGGAACGTCGGCGCCGTGCGGAAGTAGCCGGAATCCTCCACGTAGTAGCCGCGGTTGACGATGTCGATGACGGCACCGTCGTCGGCCCGCAGCAGGTAGCGGGCCTCCAGCTCGCAGACGCCGCCGCGGGTGTTCGACCAGTCGCCGCCGCCGGACAGCACCGTGCCGCTCAGGCGTGGGCCGCGTACGGTGCCGCCGGTGATCGGGGTGAAGTCCGTGCGTTCGCCGGCGCCGTGGCCGATGTGCAGGGGTTCGGTGACCTCGGCGCGGATCTCGAAGGCGTAGGAGAGGCGGGGGGTGGTGGGGGATGGAGCGGTGGTCATGGGGTGTGAACCTCTCGTCAGTGGAGCGGTGTTGAGGTCGCGCGGCTGCGGCTCGGGCGCCAGCCCGGGCGCGGGACCGAGTCGAGCAGCGTGCGGGTGTACGTCGCCGTGGGCTCGGCCAGTACCGTGCGGGTGGGGCCGCGTTCGACGATGCGGCCCCGGTGCATGACGGCGATGTCGTCGCATACGTGCTGGACGATGCCCAGGTCGTGGGTGATGAACAGGTAGGCCACCGAGGTCCGTTGGCGGATCTCGCGGAGCAGCGTGAGGATCTGTGCCTGCACGGAGACGTCGAGCGCGGCGACCGCCTCGTCGAGGACGAGGATTTGGGGCGCTACCGCCAACGCCCTTGCGATTGCCACGCGTTGGCGTTGGCCGCCGGACAGGGCGTGGGGCCGGGAGGCGGCCTGTCGGTCGTCGAGGCCCACCTGTTCCAGGAGCCCCGCCACGCGTCGGTCCAGGGCCGAACCGCGCAGGTCCGTGTGGAGCGCGAGAACCTCGGCGAGGCAGTCGCGAACGCGTTGGCGGCGGTCCAGGGAGGCATATGGGTCCTGGAAGACCATCTGGATCTCGCGGGCGGCCCGGCGCCGCTGGGCCGTCCGGCGGGGTGGGCCGTGGCGTTCGCGTCCGGCGAGGCGGACGGTCCCGGCCGTCGGGCGTTCCAGACCGGCGACCATCCGGGCGGTGGTCGTCTTGCCGGACCCCGACTCGCCCACGACAGCCAGCGAGCCGCCCGGCGCCAGCGTCAGGTCGACGTCCTCGACGGCGACGAGCTCGCCGAACTCCTTGCGCAGACCGCTGACTTCCAGCACGTAGGGCCCTTGAGGGCGGGCCGGTTCAGGCGTCGAGGGCATCGGCGGGCTCCACGGGGTAGTGGCAGGCGGCGAGACCGTCGCCGACGGGGCGCGGCTGTGGGCTCTGCGCGCGGCACAGGTCGCGGGCCGCGGGGCAGCGCGGCGCGAACGCGCACCCCGGCCCGGCCTCGAACGCGGACAACGGGCGGCCGGGCACGGCCCGCAGCTCCCGCGCGTCCGCGCCCGGCGCGGGGCGGGAGGCGAGCAGCGCCCGGGTGTACGGATGGCGGGACGACGTGTGCAACCGGTCGCCGGGAAGCTCCTCCACCACGGAGCCCGCGTACATCACGGCGATCCGGTCGCACACGGCGGCCGCGAGCGCCAGGTCGTGCGTGATGAACAGCAGGGCGAGACCGCGGGCGGCGCGGGCCTCGTCGATGATCGCCATCACCTCGGACTGCGTCGTGACGTCGAGCGCCGTGGTCGGCTCGTCCGCCACCAGCAGCCGGGGGCCGCCGGCGAGCGCCGCCGCGATCATCACCCGCTGGAGCAGCCCCCCGGACAGCTCCGGCGGACGCTGCCGCAGCCGGCGCTCCGCGTCGGGGATCCCGACGTCCCGCAGCAGCCCGGTCACCGTTGCGGTGGCCTCGCGCGGCCGGGTGCCGTGGGCGATCAGGCCCTCGGTGAGGAAGTCGCCGACCGTGCGGACCGGGTTGATGTGGGCGCGCGGGTCCTGGTGGATCATCGCGACGTCCTTGGCCCGCAGCGCCCGCAGTTCGCCCGCGCCCATCGCCGGTACGGACACGCCGTCGACGAGCACATCGCCCTCGACGCGGGCGCCCGGTGGCAGCAGTCGGAGCACGGAGCGCGCGGTGAGCGACTTGCCGGAACCGGACTCCCCGACGAGGCCGAGCGCCGAGCCGGCCGGTACGGAGAGGTCGACCCGGTGGATGACCGGGCGGTCGACGCCGCCCACGGGGAGGGTGACCCGCAGACCGCGGATGTCGAGGAGCGCGGTCGCCGGCCCACCGCTCTCGGCGCCCGTCGGCCCGTCGCTTTCGGCGCCCGTTGGCCCGCCGCTCACGGTGCCCGTCGGTGCGTCGCTCTCGGTGCTTGTTGGGCTGTCGCTTTCGGCGGTCGCCGGGTCGTCGCTCACGGTGCCCGTCGGCCCCTCGCTCTCGGCGCCCGTCGGGCTGTCGCTCTCGGCGCCCGTCGGCCCCTCGCTCTCGGCGCCCGTCGGGCTGTCGCTCTCGGCGCCCGTCGGGTCGTCGCTTTCGGCGCCCGTCCGGTCGTCGCCCGCGGCTCCCGCCGGACCTCGTCCTCTCCCAGCGGTCATCGGGGTTCCCCCTTGCCTGGTCGTCATCGGCCGCCCTCCTCTCCCAGCAGCCGCCGTGACAGGCCGTTGCCGAGCAGCGTGCAGGAGATCACGAACACGACGATCACCAGGCCCGCGTACAGCGACTGTTCGGCCCGCCCCGCCAGGACGCCCGACGCGCCCTGCGCGACCATCAGCCCCCACTCGGCGGTCGGCGGCTGTGCGCCCAGGCCGATGAACGAGAACGCCGCCACGTCGAGCAGCGTGTAGCCGAACGACACCGTCACCTGCACCAGGATCAGCGGCAGCAGCGCGGGCGTCAGGTGGCGCAGACAGATCCGCCGGCCCGGCACGCCGAGCATGCGCAGCGCGGACACGTACGGCAGGTGGACCTCGCGCAGCGCGGCGCCGCGTACGGTCCGTGCGACGTACGGGAGGTAGGCGACGGACAGTGTCACGACCGCCACCTGGAGGCCCGCGCCGAAGACGGCCGCGCCGACCACGGCGAGGATCAGGCCCGGGAAGCCGAACACGACGTTCAGGGCCGTCGAGACGACACGGTCGTACCAACCACCCAGCCACGCCGCCGAGATGGCGATCGCCGTGCCGACGACGCTCGCGACGAGCGTGACCACGGCGGGTGCGAGCAGGCTGAGCCGCGCCCCGTACAGGACACGCGAGAAGATGTCGCGTCCGGTGTCGTCGGTGCCGAACCAGTGGGCGCTCGTGCTGCCTTGGTAGACGGCCATCGGGTCGACGGCCTCCGGATCGTACGGCGCGATGAGCGGTGCGCACACGGCGGCGAGGGCGACGAGCGCGACGACGGTGGCCGCGGCGATCAGCAAGCCGTTGCCGCGGACCAGTGAGCGTGCGTGCCCCGACAGGCGGGTGCTTACGATGAGTTGATGGGTCGTCATGCGGTGGCCTCCAGTGGCGTACGCCGGTCGAGGAGCGCGGAGACGACGTCCACCACGGTGTTCACGCCGACGAACAGCACGACACTGATCAGCGCGAGAGCCTGCACCACCGCCAGGTCCTGTTTCGCGGCGCTCTGCACGAGCAGTGCCCCGATGCCGTTGATCCCGAAGGCCTGCTCGACGATCGCGCAGCCCGCGATCAGCCCCGCCACGGCCACCCCGGAGACGGAGAAGATGGGCGCCGACGCGTTGCGCAGCACGTGCTTGCGCACCACGAGCCGTTCCGGCAGGCCACGGCCGCGCGCGGTCAGTACATGCTCCGAGGCGAGTTCGGCGCGCACCGCGGAGCGCGTCACCTGGGCGACGTACGCGAGCCAGGTCGCGGCGAGCGCGAGCGCGGGCAGCGTCAGGTGCTCGAGCCGCCCGGCGAACCCCGACCCGCTCCCGTACGCGGGGAAGAGGCCCCAGCGCACCGAAAGCCACCAGATCAGCAGCACCGACATCACAAACGTCGGCACTGCCATCAGTGTCGTCGTCACGACGGTCACCACCGTCTCGCCCCAGCCGCCGCGCAGCGCCGCGAGCGTGCCGAGGGCTACACCCGCCACGATGATCAGGACGGCGGCGAAGGCGACGAGGAACAGGGTGTTGCCGAGCCGGTCGCCGACCAGGTGCGAGACGGAGTCACGGTAGCTGAGGGACTGTCCGAGATCGCCGTGCAGGAGCGCGGTGAGCCAACGCCAGTAGCCCTGGAGGAACGGGTCGTCGAGGTGGTACTGGTGGTGGATCTCGGCGAGCAGGCGGGCGCTGGGCGGCTTGCCGCCGCCGACGAGGAGCGTCGCGGGGTCGCCCGGCGAGACGAACAGCGCCCCGTACACGGCGACGCTCGCGATGAGGGCCGTCATGGCGAGCATCGCGGCGCGCCGGGCCATGAACCGCCAGATCATGATGAGGACTCCGACCCGGAGCCGGCGCTCTCGCCGGTGCCGCCGATGTACGCAGCCCACGGCATGTTGATGTAGGCGAAGGAGGCGGGGGTGCCGCTGATCCGCTTGTTCAGGAACATCCGCTCGTACGGGCAGGCGATGGGCACGATCGGGTAGTCCTGCGCGTACAGCGCCTGCGCCTTGGTGAACTCGCGTGCGGAGGTCTTCGGGTCGTCCGTGCCCTTGGCGGCCCGAACATGTGAAGTCACCTCGCTGTTGCGGTAGTTGACCCAGTTCATCGGGGACTTCGGGTCGGTGAGCATGTCCGCGTACGCGAGCGGGTCGGGGATGTCCACGTATCCGAGGGTCATCGTGGCGTCGAGCCCCTTGCGCAGCGCCGGGTTGGAGAACAGGCCGGACATCTGGGTCGGCTGCAACTGCCGGATGACGATCTTGAGGCCGATCCGCTTGGCGGAGGCCTGGAGGAATGTCAGGGTCTGCAAGGACTGTTGGTCGCCGGCGGCCATGGCGACCGTGAGCGTCCGCCGCTTCGGGGCGGCCTCCGCGACGAGCGTCTTCGCCTTCGCGGCATTCGGTTCGGGGGAGGCGGGCAGCGCGGCGTACCCCTTGGCGTACACGTCCTTGGCCGGGCTGTTCTTCCAGACCAGGGAGGGGATAAAAGTCTTCTGGCGCTGGGCCGCGCCGTCGAAGACGTTCTTGATGAGGGCGTCGCGGTCGAGGACGAGTGAGAGCGCGTCGGCGATACGGCGGTCGGCGAGCGGCGAGGTGGGGGAGGTGGCCCCGAGGAACACGGTCTGCGCGGAGGGGCCGTAGTGCACGCTCCCTTCCTTCGAGCCGCGCAGCGCCTTCGCGGAGGTCGACGCGAGCTCGTAACTGCCGTCTATCTGACCGGACATGAGGGCACTGGTGAGCGTCCCGTTGTCGGTGATGAACCGGAAGGTGAGCTTCTTGACCTTGGGGCGCAGGGACGCGTCCCAGTACGCGGGGTTACGCACGAGGGTGATGGAATCGCCGGACCGCCAACTGTTCAACTTGAACGGCCCGGTGCACATCAGGCCACCGCGCGCCGTGCCGTACGCGGGGCCCGCCTTCTTCAGGTACGAGGCCTTGTTGACGGCGCCGAACCCGTTGACGAGGTACTTCAGGAACAGCGAGTCGGGCGTGCGGAAGCGCACGGTGACCTGGTGTCCCGAAGTGGCCTTGATAGTGGTGACGTTGGCGAGCACGGGGGCGTTGACGCTCTGCGTTGCCGGGACGCGCTGCCGCTCCAGGCTCGCGACGACGTCGGTGGCGGTCATCAGGCTGCCGTCCCAGAAGCGGACGCCGCGCCGCAGGTTCAGGACGAGGGTCTTCGGGTCGGGCCGGTTCCATGAGGTGGCGAGGCCGGGGGCCGTCGAGTAGTCGGCCTTCAGGCGGATCAGCGGGTCGCAGACGTTGGACGCGACGGTGCTGGGCGAGTAGTCGCCGACCTTCGCCGGGTCCAGCGTGCTCGGCTCGCCCATCGGCAGGTTCCACGTGACGTGGTCGAGGGTGCCGCGCGCGGTGGGGGTGGTGGCCGTGAGCTTGATCGCGTCGGTCGTCGTGGTAGTTCCGGAGGAGGAACAGGAGGTCAGGGCGAGCGTGGTGGCCAGCGCCGCGAGAGAGATGACGGTGAGTCGGGGAGCGTGCATGAGGGTGCTCCTGAGGAGGATGGAGTGCTGAGGCGGTACGGGGTCCTTCGCTGTGGGGGGTGGCGGTGCGGGTGCCGGGTCAGGCCCCGGTGGGCAGGACCGAGAGGGTGAGGCGTGAGGGGTGGGCGTCGCCTGTGCGAAGCGTCTGGACGGAGGACTTGGCCGCGGCCGTGGTCCACGGGTTGTCCTCACTGCCGGACGACGGCAGGAAGAGCGGGTAGTCGCTGGACGCGAGGAGTACGGCGAGCCGGTGTCCCGGGCGCACCCGGTAGCCGGTGTGGCCGAGGTCGACGCGGATCTCGTCCGGGGCGAGGTCGGGGCGTATACAGGCCTCGCCGCGCGCGATCAGGTGGGCTCGCCCGTCGGGGCGCACGTCCACGAGCTTCACGAAGACGTCGAACACCGGGGCGGTGCCGGCGACATGGAGGTGCAGGCCCAGCGGCCCCACCAGGTCGAGCGGTTCGGTGAGCGCCGCCGCGGAGAAGACGAGCACGTCGTCGCGGGAGGCCGTGCCCGCCAGATCGGGGTAACTGTGCAGATACTCGAAGGAGTTGAAGGTGTCCGACGGCACCAGTTCCTCCGGTTCGTACGTCCACTGCGCCGAACTCGGCGCACCCGCAGGGGAGTCCGTGAGCGTCCCGCCCGGAAGCGGTCCCGCCGCCCGCTCGGGCCTCTCCAGCCAGAGCGTGCGCTCGACGGTTCCGGGCGGCGGCCAGCTCGTCGACGTATGCCACTCGCCGTGCCCCAACTCCCAGTGCACCTTGGACAGTTCGCCGACCGGCCGGACGCCCTTCAGGAACACGTCGAAGAACTCGATCGCCGGGTCGACGTACTGCGGAAGCATCCGGTCGAGGGCCGCCGGGTTCGCCCCGTGGTCCGTCCCGGCGGTGGCGGGCGCGTCGGCGAGGCGGTAGTTCTCGTGGTCCACCGCGCCCGCCCACAGGTACTGCACGGCGTCCCAGCCGGGCCGGGCCGCGAGCGCCAGATAGTCGCGCAGGTGCGGGATCAGGATGTTGTCGAACCAGCCCACGCAGTGCAGCACCGGTACGGGGCGCGCGTCATAGGGGTGCCTGCCGCGCGCCGGGAACAGGTCGGTGAAGTGCGGAACGAGCGCGTCGAACCAGGCCGAGCGGGCGCCGATCGCGCGGAACGCCTCCTCGAACTGCTCGACGACCGGGCGCACCGACCGATCCGGCTCGTACGCGTACAGGCCCTGGTCCACCCAGTAGTGGGCGTAGTACTCGATGCCCTCCAGCCACACGGGCCGGCCGACGCCCGGCGGGTCGTGCGGGCCGCTTCCCTGGGTCGTCGCGTTGAAGTCGACCGTGGTCACGCGCGGCACGACGGCCCGCAGCGCCGGATGCTGGGAGGCCACCGCCGCCCACTGCGTGTAGCCGTAGTACGAGTCGCCGAACATGCCCACCAGCCCGTCGGACCAGGCCTGTTGGACGATCCAGTCGATCGTGTCGTAGCCGTCGTCGGACTCGCGCAGGAACGGCAGCGTCTGCCCCTCGGAGCGGAACTTGCCGCGCACGTCCTGCACCACGACGGCGTAGCCGCGGGCGGTGAAGCGGGCGGCGATCTTGTCGAAGTACACGTAGCGGCTGTTCTTGTCGTACGGCAGGCGTACGAGGACGGTCGGGACCGGCACGTCCGCGAGGTCCGCCGGGTCCGCGGCGCCATCGGGTGGATACACGTCCGTGGCGAGCCGGATCCCGTCGCGCATCCGTACCCGGTACTGGCGGGCCCGCTCGGACACGGGAGCCGGGCCGACACGCGTGAAGCGAAAGGTCATGGAGGGGTCCCCCAAAATCTCCTGGAAACAGGGCTGGAGAGGACGAGTGAAGGGAGAGCGGCGCCGTGATGAAACGGCGTTGTACAACAACATTGCAGCTCCGTGTGAACGCGGTCAACCCATTGGGTTAAGGTCGGCGACATGCCGATCGAGGTAGACGAGGCCAAGCGGCTCGACGAGATCGCGAGCGCCACCATCCAGGTCGCCAGGGATCGCGGCGTGCGCTCCGTGACCATCCGGGCCGTGGCCCAGCAGCTCGGTGGGTCCACGGCGATGGTGACCAACTACGTGTCCAGCCGCGCCGCGTTGATGATCAACGCGCTGCGCCGCGCCGGGGCCGACTGGACCCGCGAGCTGGAGCGGGCCATAGAAGGCGCCGAGGGTGAGGACAGGCTGCGCGCCGCGGTCCGCTGGATGTGCACCACCGAGCAGGACGACGAGGTGGTGCGCCGGCTGATGATGGAGATCGCCAGTGCGGGGCCCGGCGCCGAGGTCGAGGACATGCGGCGGTCCACCGCGCGCGGCGACCGGGAGGGCCTCGGGGAGCTGGTCGCCGAAGCGGGGCTGCCCGACGCGGAAGTGAGCGGCGACATCCTCCATCTGATCCTGCGTGGCTACTGGCTGGCGACGCTGGAGGACCCCGAGAGCTGGCCGGCCGAGCGCGGCGAGCGGGCGATCCTGGCCGTGATCGACAGGCTGCGGGAGTCCGCGGACTGAACGCCCTTCCGCGGAACCGCTGTTGACATCGGCGGGTGCCGGGCCGCAGTCTGTGCGCGAAATAAAACGCCGTTGTATCTCACGCTCGCGCCGCGCCAGAAGCAGCCAGAAGCAGCTGGAACCGGAAGAGGTGCCCCATGGGAAGTCCCGGCCAGAACACCGAGTTGTGGCAGCGCCCCGCGGCCGAACTCGCCGCCGCCGTAGGCGAAGGGGAGGTCTCCTCGTACGAGGTCGTCACATCGTGCCTCGACCGCATCGACGAGACGAACCCGAAGGTCAACGCGCTGGTGGAGGTCCGGCGTGACGAGGCGCTCGCCGCCGCGCGACAGGCCGACGCCGACCTCGCGGCCGGTGCCGAACCCGGCCCGCTGCACGGCGTGCCCGTCTCCATCAAGGTCAACACCGAGCAGCGCGGCCACGCGACGACCAACGGTCTGGCCGCGCTCGCGGGGGAGGTCGCCGCCGAGGACGCGGCCTGCGTCACGGCCCTTCGTGCCGCCGGGGCGATACCGCTCGGGCGCAGCAACGTGCCCGCGTTCTCGCTGCGTTGGTTCTCCACGAACGACCTGCACGGGCGGACCCTCAACCCCTGGGACGCCGCACGCACGCCCGGCGGCTCCAGCGGGGGAGCGGCGGCCGGGATCGCGGCCGGGATGACG
Source organism: Streptomyces sp. NPDC002790 (assembly GCF_040295505.1). Classification (NCBI taxonomy): domain Bacteria; kingdom Bacillati; phylum Actinomycetota; class Actinomycetes; order Kitasatosporales; family Streptomycetaceae; genus Streptomyces; species Streptomyces sp. NPDC002790. The sequence continues at coordinate 83,185 of NZ_JBEOVM010000016.1, forward strand.
CCGCTGGCGCAGGGCAACGACATCGGCGGGTCGATCCGTTTCCCGGCGGCCTGTTGCGGCGTGGTCGGGCTGCGGCCCACCGTGGGCCGGGTCTCCGGCTGGGCGCCGCCCGCGTACGCCGACACTCCGCAGGGCCGGATGCCGCTCGACCTCCCGCCCACCGTGCAGGCCTGCGCGGTGCAGGGGCCGCTCGGCAGGACGGTTGCGGACGCGCGGCTCGCGCTGCACGCCATGAGCACGCCCGACCTCCGCGACCCCTATGGCGTCCCGGCGCTGCCCGAAGCGCGCGGCCAGGCCCCGACCCGGGTCACGCTCGTCCGGGGCAACGACGGCGCGAAGAACCACCCTGCCGTCGACGCGGCCCTCACCGACGCCGCCGCCCGCCTCGCCGACGCCGGGTACGAGGTCGACGAGGTGGCGGCCGAACCACTCCTCGCGGAGGCCGCCCGGCTGTGGCTGCTCCTGCTCACGGAGGACACCAGGCCGTTGCTCCGCGTGGTGGACCGGATCGGCGACGACGCCATCCGTACCGCACTGGCCCGGCACTTCAAGGCGTCGGCCGCCGTGTGGGGCGCGGCGCCGGACCTGGAGACGTACATCAACGGCTGGGGTCGGCGCGGCGCACTCGTCACTCGGCTCCAGCAACTCCTGGGCACCGGCCGCCTGTTGCTGACCCCGGTGTGCGCCGAGCCGCCCTTCGAGCAGGACGCCGACATCGCGGACGAGACGCGTGGCCTGGAGCTCTTCCCGGCGATGTGGCCGATGACGTCGGTCCCGATCCTCGGCTTCCCGGCCGTCACCGTCCCGGTGGCCGCGCACGACGGGCTGCCGATCGGGGTGCAGTTGGTGGGCGGCCGGTTCACGGAGGACGGCCTGCTGGACGCCGCGCAGGCCGTCGAGGAACGGTCGCCGGTACTGAGGACGTGGGCGTAGACCCACCCGCGCATTGCTCGTGGCCCCCGCCCACACATTCCTCAGCGCACCGGAGCCCCCGGCCCCAGCGGAATCCCGAGCGCCCACCACGCGAGGAACAGCAGCGTCCATGTCGCCGTCATCGCGATGGCGAGGGGCAGCGTGTACGCGGCGAGGGTGCCGATGCCCGCGTCCTTGCGATAGCGCTGGAGGAAGCCGAGGGCCATCACGAAGTACGGGCTCATCGGGGTGATCGCGGTCGACCCGGAGTCGGCGATGCGGAACAGGGCCTGCGTCGTCTCGGCCGGCACGTGCGCCAGCATCAGCATCGGTACGAGGACGGGCGCGGCCAGCGCCCACATCGCGGTCCCGCTGGTCACCACCACGTTCACGACGGTCAGCAGAAGCAGGATCAGCAGGAACACCACGACGATCGGCATCCCGCTGTGCTCCAAGAGTTCCGCCGCCCGCACCGCCAGGACGTCGCCGATGTGCGTCCAGTCGAAGTAGGCGAGGAACTGGGCGATGGCGAAGAACAGCACCAGCACGGGCGCCATCTGCTTCACGCCCGCCGCCATCAGCTTCGGTACGTCGCCGGGCTTCGCGATCGACCCCGAGCGCGCCCCGTACACGATGCCGGTGAGCGCGAACAGGATGGCCACGACCGCCGCGATGCCGTCGATGAACGGGGACTCGACGATGCTGCCGCCGTCCCCGCGCAGGGGCGAGGACGTGGGGACGAGCGCCGCCACGACCAGCAGCAGGCCGCCACCGAGCGCGAGCAACGCCCGCCGCAGCGCGGACCGTTCGCGCTCGCTGAGGTCCAGCGTGCCCAGGTCCTCGACGTCGGCGTCCGGATCCGGGTCGAGGTCCGGCCGCTTGGCCAGCACCCACCGCGTGACCAGCGTGATGACGGTGGCGAGCAGCAGGGAGGAGGCGATGTTGAAGAACCAGTTGGACAGCGGGGACACGTACGCGGCGTCGCCGCCCGCGATCTTCGCGGCCGCCGTCGTGATGCCCGCGAAGATCGCGTCGTTCGGCGTCGGAATCGGGCTCGCGTCGTAGCCGGAGGCGATCGACGTGTACGCCACGACGATGCCGAGGATCGGGGAGCGGCCCACGGCGCGGAAGGCGAGGCCGCCGAGCGGCACCAGGATGATGTACGCGGCGGCCGACGCGACGTGCGCCACCGTCCCGGCGAACGCGACGGCGAACACCACCCACGACGCGGGCACCCGCGCGACCCCGACCTTCATCGCGGCGGACAGGAACCCGCTGCGCTCGGCGACGGCGACGCCCATGATGACGACCACGATCGTCGCCATCGGCGGGAACTCGGCGAAGTTCGACACCATCGTCGACACCGCCATGGCGAGCCCGTCGCCGCTGAGCAGGTTCTGCACGACGACCGTCTTGTGGTCGGCGGGCGACACCACGGACACGTCGAACCCGGCGAGCACGGCGCTGACGACGGCGAGCACCGCCGACAGGATCCAGAACAGCCAGAACGGATGCGGCAGCGCGTTCCCCGCCCGCTCGACGACGCCGAGGGCGCGGATGACGAGGGGCAGCCGCGCCGCATCGGCTCCGGTCCCGCCCGACGGGGGCGCTTCTCTCTGTACGGTCATGATGTCGGCTCCGAACTAGCGTGGAGGGGAGGGGAGTTGGTGGTTGCGGAAGAACGCCCACATCACCTTGTGGGCCTGGATCGTCTGCGTCGTGTAGCCGCCGCCGCTGTAGCCGTCGGCTCCCGGCCAGGTGTGTCCGCCGTCGGTGACCGCGACGTGCGCCACCTCCGCGCCGTCCGCGCAGCCGGTCCACCGCGACGTCGTGATGTCGGGCTCGGTCACCTCGTCAGGCGTTCGGGCGCGGCAGCCGTCCCGGTCGGCCCACTCGCGCACCCAGTCCTGGATGGCGGGCAGCCCGCGGTCGGTGTCGCCCGCGTACGGGATGGTGGTGTCACCGGTGCCGTGGAAGTCGAGGACGGGCATCGGGCGGTCCTGGGCGCAGCCGCCCTCGCGCGTGCCGGGGTAGAAGGCGCCGGCGACCGGTGCGACGGCCGCGAAACGGTCGGACATCCGGCAGGCGAGCAGGCCGGTGAACCCGGCGCCGTTCGACTTGCCGGTGGCGTACACTCGCCGCTCGTTCACGCACAGCGAGCCTTCGAGGGAGTCGAGGAGGTCCCCGGTGAACGCGACGTCGTCCACGCCGGCCGCCGCGTACGGGGCGCCCTGCCAGGCCTGCCGCTGCCCGTCGCCGGTGCCGACGACACCGTTCGGGTACGCGACGATCGCGGGCAGCGTGGAGAGGCGCGAGAACGCCTCGGTTCCGGCGCCGGTGTTGCCCCGCCCGTGGTACGCGATGATCAGCGGCCAACTCCGGTCGGGTGTATAGCCGTTGGGAAGGTGGAGCTGGTACGTGCGCTCGCGGCCTCCGCTGGTCATGGTGTGCGGGACGCTGGTGCCGGGTTGCTGCGCGGTGGGGGCGTCGCAGCCGGTGGGGCGGGCGGCAGGGGAGGCCTGGGCCGGGGCGAACGGTACGGTGACGAGCGCGGCGGCCAGTACGCAGGCACGCCGAAGTAGACCCTTCATTGCGGCTCCTAAATGAGGGTTGCTCAGGGGGACGGGTCAGTGGGACGGGTCAGTGGGACGGGCCAGGGGGGGCGGGTCAGGGGGCTGGAGCTAGAGGTCGAGCCATTCCTCGACGAAGGCGGACACGCGGTCGACGGCGGCGGCCACGATGGCCTCGCCGTCCTCGGCCGTGACCGAAGTGGGGTCGCCGAGCACCCCGTTGGCGCTCAGCTCGTCGTACGGCAGGGTCAGCGTCGGCTGCGAGAAGGAGCGGGCGAGGCGCGCCTCGGGCTTGAGCCCGTCGACGGCGACGGACCCCGGCTCCAGGCGGTCGCGATGCACCAACTCCGGTGCCAGGTGCAGCATTTGGGCGGTCTCCGCCTCCCCGCTGTGCCCGCTGACCTCGCTCACGCCCATCTCCCCGATCACGTCGGACGCGAGTGAGGTGACGGGCGTCCAGGCGAACCGCACATCGGGGTGGGACACGAGCAGGTCCTGCGCCACGGTGGTGAGCGTCGCGTTGTTGCCGCCGTGTCCTGTGAGCACCAGGAACCGCCGCCAGCCGTGCCGCCGCAGGCTCTCGACGTACTCGCGCACGACGGCGGCGAACGTGGTCGTCGTCAGCGTCACCGTCCCGGCGAACGCCATGTGGTGCGGCGAGACGCCGACCGGGAGCGGCGGGCCGATCACCACGCGTCCGGCGAGCCGGGCCCCGACGAGGTCGGCGATCCGCTCGGCGCGGATGGTGTCCGTGGCGATCGGCATGCCGGGGCCGTGCTGCTCGTAGGCGCCGGCGGGGATGATGACGACGGGTGCGCGGGTGACGGCCTCGGCGGCCTCTTCGGTCGTCAACTCGGCCAGGTGCAGGGGCTGTTCGGAGCTCACGAGAGCTCACCTCCGTCGGGGAAGTCGGCGCCGAGCACGGTGTCCCGGATCGCGGTCAGGTGTTCGCGGGTGATCCGCTCGGCGGCCGGCGCGTCGCCTTCGCGTACCGCCTCGACGATCTGGAGATGCTCGGCGTGGTCGCGCTCCCGGTCGTTGTACCGGTGCCGGATCTCGACCTGGTCGCGGGCGCGGACCTGGAGCAGCGCCTCGACGGTCTCCTTCAGCAGCGCGTTCCCGCTGGCCGTCGCGAGCGCCACGTGGAAGTGCACGGACCGGCGCAGCGACTCCTCGGGCGGGAACAGGGCGTTGGCCGCCGCGTGCTCCAACTGCTCGACCCCTTGCGGGAGTCGAATGCGCGCCGCCTCGGCCGCCACCGCCGGCTCGACGACGAGGCGGGCCTCGACGAGTTCGAGCACGGACCGCCGCGAGGTGCGCGGCCGGTGCGGATTGGCGAGCAGCCGCCGCTCGATGCCGGGCCCGACGTACGTCCCCGAGCCGTGCCGGAACTCCACGACCTGCATGGCCTCCAGGCGGCGCAGCGCCTCCCGGACGGTCGGCGTCGTCACCTCGAACCGCTTGGCCAGCTCGCGCGAGGAGGCCAGGGCGTCTCCGGGGGAGAGGCGCTCGGTGCGGATGATCTCGACTATGTCGTCCGCGAGGCGCTCGGACAGCGAGGGTTGGTCGACGTAACTCATGAAGTGAATAGATCACTTGGTTGGTGAGGGTGTCAACGGTCGTGCACGGCTCCGTTTCACCCGGCCGCGACGCGCCCTTCAGTACCCCGCCCTACAGCACCCCGCGCTCCATCGCGACGACCACGGCCCGCGTCCGGTCGCCGACGTCCAGTTTCGCGAAGATGCGCAGCAGATGTGTCTTCACGGTCGCCTCACCGATCACGAGGCGCTTCGCGATGTCCGGGTTGGACAGGCCGTCCGCGACCGCCGTCAGGACGTCCACTTCGCGCGCGGTCAGCGCCGTCTGCGTCGGCCGGCGCAGCTTCGCCACCAGCTTCTGGGCCACGCGCGGGGCCAGCACCGTCTCGCCGCGTGCCGCCGAACGGATCGCGTCGACGAGCTGTTCGCGCGTGGTGTCCTTGAGTAGATAGCCGATCGCGCCCGCCTCCACCGCGCGCTCGATCTCGGAGTCCGTGTCGTACGTCGTCAGGATCAGCACGCGGGTGCGGCTCGGCCCGGCGACGATCCGCTCGGTCGCCGCCACCCCGTCGAGCCCCGGCATCCGCAGGTCGAGCAGCGCCACGTCGGGGCGCGACTCCTCCACGAGCGCCACGCCGGACCGGCCGTCGTCCGCCTCGCCGACGACCTCGATGCCGGCCTCGGGTGCGAGCAGGGCGACGACGCCGGCCCGCATCACGGTGTGGTCGTCGACCACGACGACCCGCAGCATCGCCGCATCACTCACGCCACTCACGTCACTCGTGCCGCTCATGCTCGCTCCTCTTCGGTCCGGGTGCCGGGCAGTTGGGCCAGAACGCGGGTGCCGTCCCCCGGGGAGCTCGTGACGGTCAGCTCGCCGCCGAGCTCGGCGAGCCGCTTGCGCATGCCGTCGAGGCCGAAGCCGCGCGCCGAGGACACGTCGAAACCGCTCCCGTCGTCGGTGACCTCCAGATCGATGGCGCCCGCGCCCTGCTCCAGCACCACGACGACGGTCGAAGCGGCGGCGTGCTTACGGACGTTGGCGAGCGACTCCTGCGTGCAGCGCAGCAGCGCGATACGGGTCTGCTGGTCGCAGTCGACCTCGGCCAGCTCGGCTTCCACCGTGATCCCGGTGTCCTCGGCGAACCGGTCGAGGGTGCGACGCAGTGTGCCCGCCACCGGGCCCTGCGCGCCGCCGCCCGGCGGGGGCGTGGCGCCGACGAGAGCGCGCGCCTCCGCCAGGTTCTCCCGTGCCGTCTGCTCGATCGACGTCAACTGCTGCGCGGAGCGCGCCGATTCTGCCGGGAGTCCCGCGCGGGCCGCTTCCGCGAGGACGATGATCGAGGCGAAGCCCTGGGCGAGCGTGTCGTGGATCTCGCGGGCCATCCGCTCCCGCTCGTCCGCCGCACCCTGCTTGCGCTGCGCCGCGTCCAACGCCTGCTGGGCGTCCGCGAGTTCGTGGCTCAGTTTCTTGGTGCGGGCCTCGCTCTGCTCCGTCAGCCGGTGTACGAGGAGGCCCACCGTGGACCCGGCGGCGTACCCGGCGAGGGTGAACAGGACGTTGCCGCCGAGCAGTTGGGTACCGGACTCGCGTCCGGCGATGGTGCCGGCGGCCGTGAGCGCGGCGGCCGCACCGCTGAGTGCGAGGGCGGCGCCCGGCCCGGACGCGTAGATCCAGAAGTGCGGCAGCGACACGATGAACAGGGCGGCGCCGCTGCCCATCGTGTACGACACCGCGCCGACCCCGGCGGCCAGCAGCGCGAGGTAGGCCGTCGGCCGCAGCAGCTCCCGGCCGGGGAACATCGCCACGGCCGCGTACGCGCAGGTCATGGCGGACAGCAGCACGAACGTCGGGTACTTCGTCCCGGCCGGGGTGTCCGCCACCGCGAGGGCAGGCGGCACCAGGCCGCACAGCACCCACACCACTGCGTTCCACCGGTGGAGTGCGGGCACGACGGTCGTGGGGCTGGGGGCGAGGAGAGGCGCTCGGCTGCTGTCCACGGTGATCAGCCTACGTTCGCGAGCGGGCGCTCGGTCGTGGACGTCGCGGCCCGCAGTGGCCCGCGCGAGGGCCACCAACTCCGCTCGCCCAGAAGCAACATGAGCGCGGGCAGGATCAGCACCCGGATCACGAAGGCGTCCAGGAGCACCGCCACGGCCAGGCTGAACCCGATCTGCTTCATCTCGATGAAGTGCAGCGACACGAAGCTCGCGAACACGGTCACCATCACGAACGCCGCGCTGGTCACCACCCCGGCCGAGCTGCCGACCCCGTCGAGCACCGCCAGCCGCGTCGGCACCCCGCGCTCGGCGGCCTCCTTGATCCGGCTGATCACGAACACCTGGTAGTCCATGGAGAGCCCGAAGAGGATCACGAAGAGGAACAGCGGTACCCGCGAACCGATCGTGCCCGTCGACTGGAAGTCGAGCAGCCTCTCGGCCCAACTGTTCTGGAACGTCAGGGTGAGCACGCCGAGCGACGCGGCCGCCGACAGCAGGTTCAGGACGACGCCGACGAGACCGAGCAGCACGGACCGGAACGCCCACACGGTCATCGCGAACGTCACGAGCAGCAGCGCCCCGATGATCAGCGGCAGCTTCTCCTTCTGGTGCGCGGGATAGTCGGCGTAACGGGCCACGTCACCGGCGACGGCCGCGTCGACGCCTCCCCCCAACTTGCCGACAGCGTACGGGAGATACTCGGTACGCAGCCGCTGCAACGACTCCTGAGCAGGCTTCGTACTGACGTAGTGCGGGACGGGCAGTTCGAGCGACGTGACGCGGTGGTCGGCGGAGCCGCGCAGGGTGTACGTGCCGTTCAGGCCCGGGTCGTCCTTGGCGTCGGCGGCGAGCGAGCGCAGCGCTCCGGCCACCTCGTCGGCGCGCTCGGCGCCGGCCCGTACGAGCACCTGATGTGAGGCCTTGACCTCGGGGAACGCGGCGTTCAACCGGTCGAAGGTGGGCATCGACCGGGTCTGCCGCGAGTGCGTCTCACGGCCCATGTCGGTGAGCTTCAGGCCGAGCAGGGGAGCCGCCAATGCCATCATCGCGAGGACCGCGACGATCAGCACGGCAGCGGGCCTGCGGGCGGTGAGACGCAGCAGGGCGTTGCGCCGCACGGGCTTTTGCGGCCTCGCCTTTCGTGGCTTGCGTGCGGCGTGGCGCTCGGCCCGCGCGCCGATCTTCACGAGCAGCGCGGGCAGCACCGTCAGTGAGCTGACCACGGCGACCAGCGTGACCAGGATCGCGGCCGTCGCGATCGACGAGAAGATCACGTCGTCGGCGAGGTACAGCGTCGCGCTGGACACGGCGACCGCGAACCCGGAGAGCACGACCGCACGGCCGGACGTGGCGGCCGCGATCTCCACCAGGGCCCGCGAACTCAACTCGCCGTCCGAACGCGCCCGTTCCTCCCTCTCCCGCTTCAGATAGAACAGTGTGTAGTCGACGCCGACGGCGAGCCCGATCAGCAGAATGATGTTCGTGCCGACCCCGGCGTCGGGGAAGACGTGCGAGGCCAGCATCGACAGGCCGATCGACGCGACGATCGCGGACAGGGCGAGCAGCAGCGGCACGGTCGCCATCGCCACCGAGCGGAACACCAGCAGCAGCGTGAGCAGCGTGATGGGCAGCGCGATCATCTCCGTACGGGAGAGGTCGCTGCCGCGCAGCTCGTCGACGCCCTGGCTGATGGAGGGCCCGCCCGTCTCCTCGACGCGCAGCTCCGGATGCGCCTTCTGCGTGGCGGCGGTCTGCGCCCGCAGCGGATCGACGTGCTTCTTCCCGTCGAGTTCGGCGCCCTTCATGGTGACGTCGACGCGGACCGCCCGGCCGTCCTTCGACCACACGGGCTCGCCCACGGACCGCACCTCGGGCAGCCCCCGCATCCGGCCGACGACGTCATCGGCGACGGCGCCGCCCACCGTCCGGTCGAGGCGTCCGGAGGCACGATCCTCGATCAGCACCCGCTCCACGGGCCGCTGCGCGAGCCCGCCCTCCCGGGCGATCGCCTCGCCGCGCCCCGCCTCACCGACACCGAAGTCGGCGGACGTCGCGGCGTCGCCGCCCACGGTGATCCCGGCACCGAGGCACAGGACGACGAACAAGAACCAGCCGGCGATCGCCCTCCAGGGGTGCCCGGCGCTCCAACGAGCCATGCGTACGGTGTAGTTGGTCATGGCGTCCATGCTGGTCGCGGGGGTACGGGCGCGGACAGCGGCGACCGGTGGAACCTGGGGTCCACCGGTCGGTGGACACGGCCGCTGCGTCCACGAAATGGACACCGGCCGGGATAAATGCAACGTGCAGCTATCCTGCGTCGCAGACGCGATGAGGCAGGAGGCGCCGTGAGCGAGAACCAGGGCCGGACCGTGGCCGCCCTCGACGGCGTGGGCATGCGCCGCCACACCACCGGCCAGGCCATCCTCGACGACATCGACTGGACCGTACGGTCCGGCGAGCACTGGGCTCTGCTCGGGCCGAACGGCGCGGGCAAGACCAGCATCCTGCGGATCGTCGGCGCCACGAACTTCCCCACCACCGGCACCGTCGATGTCCTGGGTCACCGGCTCGGCCGCGTCGACGTCCGCGAGCTGCGCGCCCTCATCGGCCACGTCTCCACCTCGCAGCGCGTCCCCCAGGACCTGCCGGGCCACACCGTCGTCCTCACCGGCCACAGCGGCACCGTCCAGCCGCTCTGGAAGACGTACGACGACGAGGTGCGCGAGCGGGCCCACGCGCTGCTCGCCGAACTCCAGATCAAGGAGCTCGCCGACCGCCCCTACGGCGTCTGCTCCGGCGGCCAGCGCGCCCGCCTGCTGATCGCCCGCGCCCTCATGGCGGACCCGGCGCTGCTCCTGCTCGACGAGCCGTTCAACGCGCTCGACCTGCCCTCGCGCGAGGACCTCATCGATACGATGCGTCAGCTCGCGGCCGGACGGCCCGAGTTGGCGACGGTGACCGTCACCCACCACCTGGAAGAACTCTCCCCGGCCATCAGCCACGCGCTGCTGCTGCGCGAGGGCCGCGTCCTCGCCAGCGGCACGGTGGACGACGTACTCACCAAGAACCTGATGACGTCCTGCTTCGGTCGCCCCATCGAGGTCACGCGGCACGCGGGGCGGTGGCTGGCGCGCTCGGGCGACCTGGGCCCTTCTGACGGGCCAGGCTGGATCCGGGAGGCGTGATCGAGCGGTGCCGGTGAGCGGGGGCTGGTGCGTGCAGCTGCAAGGCGGAGGGGGGGCGTCAACGCGGAGCGTTGGCAACCGACGACAACGCGGCAGATGTGCGTGCCAGGGCACGCGACTCCAGCAAGGCCCGTCAGAAGGACCCTGGGTGTGACGGGGCGCACGGGGGCGGGGCCGTGTCGGTGTTGGGCCGAATGGGTTACATGGCGTAAGAATTGGGCGGTGCAGACAACAGTGCGAGCCCGAACGGGGTGGGGGCTGCATCCGGCCGGGGGCAGCCCCGGCACCCCCGGCCGGAAGAACAGGGCAGCTGTCATCCCTGGCGCCGACACCACGAGGACAACCTGAGTGAACAGCCACGACGTCACCGACGAACAGTGGGAAGGTCTCGCCCAGGTCGTGCCGCTGCGCAGCCGCAACGAGTGGCCGTCAGCCGTCGACCATCGGGCGATGCCGGAGGCCGACACCGAACCGCGCCGACGCTTCGTCGTCCTGCGTATCAACGTGTTCGGCGACGCGCGCGAGGTCGCGGAGACCGTCATGTCCGGCATCCCGGTGCTGCTCGACCTGTCCGGCGCCGAGACCGAAGTGGCCAAGCGGGTCCTGGACTTCAGCAGCGGCGCCGTCTTCGGCCTCGGCTGCGGCATGCACCGCGTCGACCGCAACGTCTTCCTGCTGGCCCCTCCGGGCACCGAGGTCCAGGGGCTCGTACAGGGCGCGGTCTCGTAAGCGCAATATCAGCCCCGCCGGCGTTTGAGGCGCGGAGCCCCGAGGCCGTAACGCCGGTCGACCGCGGGGACGCGCGGGCAAGCCCGACGGGCATAGTCGCTCTTTCGTAGGAAGCCCTTCGCACGCAAACGGTTCTGCGCACGCGGGCCACCTACGTTCAACCCATGACCGTGCTCCAGCGGGGCGCACCCCCGCTCCCCAGCGCGTCCCCTGACCGCCCGCGCGTCACCCGGCTCAGGCTCGCCGCCTTCGCCCGCCACCGCGGCACGACCGTCCCGCTCGGACCGTTCACCGCCGTGGCGGGCCCCAGCGGCAGCGGCAAGACCAGCGTGCTGCGCGCCTTCGCGGCGCTCGCGGGGCTTGGCGGCGGGGCACACCTGGCGGACGTCTTCCCGGACCCCCACGCCTACGTTCCCGAACGCGCACGGCCCGACGCCGAACGCCGCCGCGGGTTCCACATCGGCTGCACCGTCGACGGCCCGGTGGGACCCGTACGGCTCGACCTGGCCGTCCAGGCGGAACCCGAACTCCGGATCGTCGGCGAACGGTTGACGGGGCCCGGCATCACGTACCTCCAGACCGCCCTGCGCGACCCCGGCCGCCGCGACGTCCAGGCCGCCTGGCACACCGCGGGCTCGGTCCCCGTGACCCGCGGGCCGCTCCCCGACGACCTGCTCGGCACGGCGATGCTCCCGCTGCGCGTCGCGGGCCGCACCGAAGGGCAGCGCCAGGTGCTCGCCGCGGCCGAGCAGGTCGTCGTCGGCCTGCGCTCCACCTTCGCCTGTGACCCCGACCCCACGCGGATGCGCACCCCGGCGCCCGCGGCGGCGGACCGGCTGCACGGCGGCTGCGACAACCTCGCCGCCGTGCTGCGCCGCACCGGAGCCGAGTGCAGCACGAGGCACGCGCTGCTCGTCTCCGCTGCCCGCGCGGGTCTCGTGGGACCGGTGGCCGACGTACGCGCGGAGACCGCGTCCGACGGGACCGTGTGCGCCGTCGTGGACCGCGGCGGCGGGGCGACCAGTCCCGTCGAGCGGCTCGCGGACGGCGAGTTGAGGTACCTCGCGCTCGCGCTGGTCCTGCTCACCGGGCCCCGTGTGCTCGCCGTCGACGCGGCGGCCGAGGTCCCGGAGGCGTACCAGAGCCTGACCGTCCTCGCGGACGGCTTCGACCGGGGCCTCGACCGCGCCCAGTGCGCCGAACTCACCGCGCTGGCCGCCCGGATGTGCGCCCGCGGCCACATCCGGCTCGTCGCCGCGGTGGGCGAGGGCTCCGAGGCGGAGCGGGGGGCGCGGGCGGAAGGGGCGGCGATGGTAGACCTGGGACGATGAACGAGGAACGTGAGGAAACCCGCCCGCTCGACGTGGCGGCCCTGCAGGCGCGCCTGGCCCGGTTCGCGGTCGCCCGGGACTGGCAGCCCTTCCATACGCCGAAGAACCTGGCGGCCGCGCTGAGCGTCGAGGCGTCCGAACTGGTCGAGATCTTCCAGTGGTTGACCCCCGAGCAGTCGGCCCGCGTGATGGAGCACCCGGACTCGGCCCACCGTGTCGAGGACGAGGTCGCCGATGTCCTCGCGTATCTGCTGCAACTGTGCGAGGTGCTGGGCATCGACGCACTGGCCGCGCTGTCGGCGAAGATCGACCGCAACGAGCGGCGGTTCCCGGTGCGGGGCGAGGGGACCGGGTCCGAGTAGGCGGAGGGCCGGGCTCCGTCAACCGCCCCTCAACTGCCCCCCACGGGGACCGAATGTCACTCTCCGGAGTCACTGAGTTATCCACATCGAACGTTGTGTCCACAAATTTCTGGCTTCCCCTAGCTTTTTATCGCATCTGCCTTCACTCTGAGTAGTGGACGAAGGAGTTCGGGCGGGAGACGGACGGGGACGCGATGGATGCGGTGCGGCTCATCGGGGTCGGCCGACGGGCCCTGGCGGAGAGCCAGGACCCGCGGGACATCATGAGGGAGGCGTGGCAGGCACAGGCCTTGGCGCAGGCGATCGGGAGTCGCCTCGCGATGCAGGGGCCACCGGAGTTACGAGGCGAGGCGGTGGGGCTGAGCGAGGCGGGAGCGCGCGGCAGCGGAGGCGCGGCGACACCGATCGTGGGGGCCGGCGGGATACGGGCGGCGCAGCTGACCGAACTGGGCGATGTGCACCGGGCGTTGATGGATCTCGGCGTGCTGCTCGGTGACGTGGGGATCGCGCTCGTCGGGGTGGCGAGCGCGTCGTTCGAGGAGGGCGCCTATTGGCAGTGCATGGAGGCGATCGACGCGGCGGACGAGTCGCGGGACAGAATCCTCGAGATACTGCGGCGGCTCCCGGAAGGCTGCCGCGCGCTTCCCCTCGCCGACCGGGAGCCCACGCCGGAGCCGGACACGGACTCGGCGGCCTGAGCCCGGCGGGAGTCTGGCGTTTTTTCGGCGGGTGGTCGTTCAGATGTTCTCGGCGGCCGGTGGTGAAGTCCTGGGCGGCTGTTGGAGGTCGGCGTCGAGCTGCGTCAGGTCGGCGTTGAGCGCGGCCATCAGCTCTTCCATCTGCTGCAGCAGACCCTTGGGTGCGCCTTCCTGCTCCGGCGCGGACGTGTCGTGCACGGCCTCATCGGGCGCGGCTTCCTGGGACATTGCGGCCTCCTCGGCCCTGCCTCCCGCACGGGGAGGCAGTTGACGCAATCGTGACGCCCGGCAGTGACCGCCGGCGCGGGTGCCGGGCGGTCCGGCTCCGCCCGAGTCAACGATCAGGGCCGGGGCCGGGTCACTGCGCACCCCCGCCACCACGCGCCGGGTTGACGCGATTTCACCCGACCGTGGCAGCAGGAGACCTATCCGTCGCGGTACGCCTCAGCTCAGCTGCGGCGCCACCTCCGAGGCGATCAGTTCGAGTTGGTCCAGGTCGTCGAGGTCGAGCATCTGGAGGTACATCCGCTGGGAACCCACGGCTTGGTAAGCGGCGAGGCGTTCGACGACCTCGGCGGGGGAGCCGGCGAGGCCGTTGGCCTTGAGCTCGTCGACGTCGCGGCCGATGGCGTCGGCGCGGCGCTTGACCTCGGCGTCGGTGCGGCCGACGCAGGCGAGGAGGGCGTTGGAGTAGGTCAGCGCGTCCGGGGCGCGACCGTGCTCGCCGGCCGCGGCCTTCACGCGCTTGAACTGCTGCTCCGTGTCGGCGATCGAGGCGAAGGGGATGTTGAACTCGGTGGCGAACTTCGCGGCGAGCGCGGGGGTCTTCTTGGCGCCGTGGCCGCCGATGAGGATCGGGACGCGCGGCTGGGTGGGCTTGGGCAGGGCCGGGGAGTCCTTCAACTGGTAGAAGGTTCCGTCGTAGTTGAAGCGCTGGCCGACCGGCGTCTCCCACAGGCCCGTCACGATGGCGAGCTGCTCCTCGAGGCGCCCGAACTTCTCCTTCGGGAACGGGATGCCGTACGCGGAGTGCTCCTCCTCGTACCAGCCGGAGCCGAGGCCCAGTTCGACGCGGCCGCCGGACATCTGGTCGACCTGCGCGACCTGGATGGCGAGCACGCCGGGCAGCCGGAAGGTACCGGCCGTCATCAGCGTGCCGAGCCGGATCCGCCGGGTTTCGCGGGCGAGCCCGGCGAGTGTCGTCCAGGCGTCCGTGGGGCCCGGCAGGCCGTCGACGGGGCCCATGTGGAGGTAGTGGTCCGACCGGAAGAACGCCCCGTAGTTCAAGTCCTCGGCGGCCTTGGCGACGCGGAGCAGCGTCTCGTAGGTGGCGCCCTGCTGCGGTTCGGTGAATACGCGAAGATCCATGCGTCCATCATGCGGGTCATGGGGCGAGTGTCCTGCGTAGTCCGCGCCTGAAAGACCGGGGCTCCGCCCCGGACCCCGGGCCGCCAAAACCCGCCGGGGGGGGGAAAAAAGCCCTGGATCAGACGGGGGGGGGGGGGGGGGCCCCGGGGCCACCCCCCCGCGGC
>NZ_JBEOVM010000017.1:0-91267 GCF_040295505.1 Streptomyces sp. NPDC002790
TGAAGCGCCGACCTCAGCTCGCCCATGTCGATCTGCTCCGTCTCGTCATGCGCGGTCAGGTCGATGACCTGCTGCTCGCGCTCGGCGTCTTCGGGAGCCTCGGAGGCCTCGGTGTCGTCGGCGCTGCCACTGTCCTCGGCCTCGACCCGGGGCTGCGACCCGGCCTCCGGTTCGTCCGCCTGGTCGACCTCGGCCGCGACCTCCGCCGCCAGCTCCTCCCCCACGACATCCGCCAGGTCTTCCTGGCCGTGCACGGAGCGCCCCGCGCCGAAGAAGTCGAAACCGCCCTGGGGGACCTTTCGCACGGGTGCCGCGGGTACGACCATCGCGGCGGCAGGCACGGTGTAGTGGCCGGCCGCCGCCTCGGACTTCCCCCGCGAATCGGCCTCCTCCGTGGTGGGCGCCGCCGGTTCGGGCCGCGCGAGATGCTTGAGCGCGGCATTGGCCCGCCGGTACATCTCCGGGGTCGGCGGGCCCGGCACGGCCGGGGACACGGGCGGCAGCGCCTTCGCCGGGGCGGCGGCCTCTATCGCGAGCCGGCGCCGTCCCTCGAGCGCGCTGGCCCGCTCCGTCTCCGCGTTCGCATACCGCCGCAGCAGCGCCGCGTGCTCGCCCCGCAGCGCGGCGAGTTCGGCCCGCTTGGCCCGCAGCTTGCCCTCCAGGCGGGTGCGCAGCTCACGCGACTCGTCGAGATCGCCCTCCAGCTCCGCCACGGCCTCCTCGTGCCGCCACCGCTCGCTCGCGGCACCGCGCGTCAGCTCGGCGACCCGCTTGCCGGCGAGCCGGTCCCAGCGGCGCATCACCACGGCACCGACCACCGCCGCCGCGGCGGCCGCCGCGGCGACGCCCCTCAGGACGAGCGGATCCTCGGACAGCCAGGCGGCCCCCGCACAGACGAGAGGCACACCGGCGATCACCGTCGGAGGCAGAAGGCGGTGCAGGGGCGGAGAATGGCGGTGGCGTCCACGTGGCATGGCCAGAAACTTACCGCGCGTAGGCAAATCGCGAAGCCCCGCCCGGCAAAATTCGGACACACCTGTCACAGAAACCACCTAACTCTCGTGCCCACAAGGTCACTTAGCGCCCTGAGGCCCTCTCGGCAGGAGCCAATCGGCGGAGCCCAAGTTTCAAGATCATTTCGCGACGAGACCCTTGGCTTCCAGATACTCCTTCGCGACATCGCCTTCCTTCTGCCGCTCGGCGTCGACCTTCCGGTTCAGCTCGACGAGATCATCGGTCGTGAGCGTCTTCGTCAACTTCCCGAGGGCATCGGCAATCTTCTTGTCGCCCGCATCCTTGGTGTTCACGACCGGAACGATGTTGTCCGCGTTCTGCAGCTTCTTGTCGTCCTTCAGAAGAACGAGCCCGAAGTTCTCCAGCGTCGCGTCCGTCGTGGTCGTCAGGACCAGCTGGTCCGTGCCGTTCTTCACCGCCTGCTTCGACTGCGTGGTACCGACGCCCTTGGGGTCGATTCCCGTGACATCGATCCCGTACGACTTCTTGAGTCCCGGCGCGCAGAACGGCCGGGTCTCGCATTCGTCACCGGCCGCGATCTTCACCTTCTGGCCCGACTTGCCAAGATCCGAAAGAGTCTTCAACTTGTGCTTCTGGGCGAAATCCTTGCTCACCGCGAACGCGTTCTGATCAACGGCCTCTCCCGCGTCCAGAACCTTCAGCCCCTGCGGCTCGGCCAGCTTGCGCAGCGCGGTCACCGTGGCGTCGACATCGCTCGACGCGACCGGCTTCGCCTTCGGCCCGTTCTCCTTCAGGTTGAGGAATTCGGCGAGCGTCGCCGCGTATTCGGGCACCACGTCGATGGCGCCCTTGGCGAGCTGCGGTTCGTAGATCTCGCGGTTCTCCACCGTCTTGACCGACGCGTCGTACCCGGCGTCGGCCAATATCTGCCGGTACAGCTCACCGAGCACCTTGGCCTCGGTGAAACGGGCGGCGCCAATGACGACCTTGCCCTTCCCGCCACCACCCGACGCGCCCGCATCGTCCTTGCCCTCGAGGCTGTCGCCACCGCACGCGGTGAGCCCCGCGGTCAGCGCACCCACGGTCACGGCCGCCAGGGCCACTCGACGCGTTCTGCTGTTCATCGCTCTCCTCGTCGCACTGCCGGAACTGACAACAAACACAAGTCCTCGGGCCCATGGCCCAGTCCCGCGGCCCGGTCCCGGACCATGGGTCACGCCCGCCTCCGCATGGGGTCGAAGGCCCACCCCACCGCGACGAACAGGCCCTCCGCGGCCAGCGCGAGCGCGGCCACGAGCACCGCCCCGGCGACCACCTGCGGCGTGTCCTGAAGGTTGAACCCCGCCGTGATGATCCGGCCGAGCCCGCCCTCACCGGCCATCGCCGCCAGCGTCGCCGTCGCGATCACCTGCACCCCCGCGGACCGCAGCCCGGTCATCACCAGCGGGTACGCCAGCGGAAGTTCGACGCGGGCGAAGACCTGGCGGCCGCTCATGCCCATACCGCGCGCGGCCTCCACCACCGACCGGTCGACCTCGCGCATCCCCACGTACGCGTTGGTGAGCAGCGGCGGCACCGCGAACAGCACCAGCGCGATCAGCGTCGGCACATCGCCGTGCCGGCCGAGCGGGGTGAGCGTGAGCAGTACGAGGACGGCCAGCGTCGGAACCGCCCGCCCCACGTTCGAGATGTTGATGGCGAGCGCGCCGCCCCTGCCCTTGTGTCCGAGCCACAGGGCCAGCGGCAGGGCGATCAGGCAGGAGACGGCGAGCGCGACACCGCAGAAGTACAGGTGCTCGGCGAGGCGGTGCCACACCCCCTTCTCCCCTTGCCAGTTGGCGCTCGTGGCCAGCCAGTCCCAGGCCCCCGATATCGCGTTCATGCCACCTTCTCCGGCTCGGCGCGCGCCACGTCGTCGCGGCCGCGGAGCCCCCGTATTCGGAACCCGCCCCGCACCGGCGCCCCCACCCTCGTCCACGGCGTCAGCCACCGCTGCACGCCGAGCAGCAGCAGGTCCGCCAGGACCGCGAGCAGCACGCACAGCACGGACGCGGTGAGCACCTGCGCCTTGAAGTCGCTCTGCAGGCCACCCACGATCAGCGTGCCGAGCCCGCCGTAGTCCACGATCGAGCCGACCGTCGTCATCGCCACCGTGGAGACCGTCGCGATCCGCACTCCGGCGAGCATCGCCGGGAGCGCCAGCGGAAGTTCGACCTCCCACAGCAGCCGCAGCGGGCCGTACCCCATCCCGCGCGCGGCCTCTCTCGCCTCCTGCGGGACCGCCTGCAGGCCCGCCAGCATGTTCCGCACGAGGATCGTCAGGGAGTAGAGCACGAGCCCCGTGATCACCAGCGCGACCGAGAGCCCGAACAGGGGCAGCAGCAGCGAGAACATCGCGAGCGAGGGGACCGAGTAGAGCACCGTAGTCACGCCGAGCACCGGCCCCGCGAAGGCGCGTGCGCGCCGGGCGAGCAGCGCGAGCGGGAAGGAGATAAGGACGCCGATGACCACCGACGCCGCCGTGATGCCCAGATGCTGGACGGTCGCGTCGACCAACTCCTGACCGCGGGTGCGCACATACTCCCCGCACACCCAGTCATTGGCCACGAGACAGCTCTGCTCGCTCACGCCGGCCACCTCCCCCGATTCCCCGAACGTATGTCAGCCGGCCGCACAGCCGCACGCACGTTTTCCAACTGCCGACGACCCTAGCCCGGCCCACTGACAATGGCCGAGGCCCGGGGGAGGGACGCAACACGGCCTTCACATGACTGCCTCACCGGGGCATCCACAACCGGGCCGTGTCCCGGCAGAATGGGGTCCCATGATCCGGTTCGAGCACGTCAGCAAGCGGTACGCGGACGGCACCACCGCCGTCGACGATCTGTCCTTCGAGGTGAACGAGGGCGAACTGGTCACGCTCGTCGGCCCGTCGGGCTGCGGCAAGACCACGACGATGAAGATGGTGAACCGGCTCATCGAACCCACCGCGGGCCGGATACTCCTCGACGGCGACGACATATCCGGGGTCGACCCGGTCCAACTGCGCCGCCGCATCGGCTACGTGATCCAGCAGGTCGGCCTGTTCCCGCACAAGTCGGTCCTCGACAACACCGCGACCGTGCCGCACCTGCTGGGCGTGAAGCGCGCCAAGGCCAGGGAACGGGCGGCGGAGTTGCTCGACCTGGTGGGCCTGGACCCGAAGGTGTTCGGCGAGCGCTACCCCGAGCAGCTCTCCGGCGGGCAGCGCCAGCGGGTGGGCGTGGCACGGGCCCTGGCGGCCGACCCGCCCGTCCTGCTGATGGACGAGCCGTTCGGCGCGGTCGACCCCGTGGTGCGCGAGCACCTGCAGACCGAGTTCCTGCGCCTGCAGCAGACGCTCGGCAAGACCGTCCTGTTCGTCACGCACGACATGGAGGAGGCCGTCCGCCTCGGCGACCGTATCGCCGTCTACGGAGATGGCCGTATCGAGCAGTACGACACCCCGTCGGCGGTCCTGGGCACACCCGCCACCGACTACGTGGCCGACTTCGTGGGCGCCGACCGCGGCCTCAAGCGCCTCTCCGTGACGCCCATCGAGGAGGGCGACCTGGAGCAGCCGCCCGTCGTGCACCTCGACGACCCGCTGCCCAAGGAGCTCGACGCCCGCTGGGCCGTCGTCCTGGACCACGACAACAACCTGCACGGCTGGATCTCCGCCGAGCACGCACGCGTGGGCACCGGCTCCGTGCGGGAGCACGCGCGCCGCATGGAGGCCTGGCTGCCCGTGGGCGCCCCGCTCAAGCAGGCGTTCGCGACGATGCTCCAGCACGACGCGGGCTGGATCGCGGTCATCGACGAACAGAGCCAGGGCCGCTTCCTCGGCGTACTCACCCCGGCCCGCCTACACGAGGCCCTGCGCCGCTCCACGGCCGCGGACTCCCGCGACATCACGCGCGCGGAGGTCGACCTGGAGACGGTGGAGCAACTCCTCCCCTGAGTCCGCTGAATCCTATGAGTCCGCCATGTCCGCCGTTCACGAGTGAACCCGGGTCGCTCCGCTTCCGTCCTACAGGTCGTACGTCACGGATGCGGCATTCGCACCGTGTTCACATGCCTCGCGGAGCGAGCGGCAGGAGGAGACGTGGGGATGCGTCGGATCGCGGACGCCTGTCTCCTGGCCGGTGGCGCGGACATCGCGGCCGGTGTCCTGCCACGGCTCACGCGCAGCCGCACGGGCGCCGTCACGGAGGCGCTGCCGGGTCCGCTCGGCCCGTACGCCGCCGCCCTCACGCTCGGCAGCGGCGTTCTGCTCGTCCTGCTCGCGCGCATGCTGCGGCGGCGCGAGCGGCGGGCCTGGTGGGCGGTGACGGCACTGCTGCCGCTCGGCGCTGCCGGGCAACTCGCGTACCGGGACTCGCTCGTGGGGGCCGTCGGCGTCGCCCTGTCCCTGGTTCCGCTGTGGCTCCTGATACGCGACCGGAAGCGGTTCGACGCGCCGCCCGACCCCCGCGGCCGATGGCGCGCCCTGGCCAACTTCGTGCTCCTGGGCGCCGGTTCACTGCTGATCGGCCTCGCCGTGGTCAGCGCGCACCCGGAGCGGCTCGTCGGCGGCCCGAGCATCGTGGACCGCCTGGAGCACGTCCTGTGCGGTCTGCTCGGCATGGAGGGGCCGCTCGTCTACGTAGGCGGCGCGGCGCACACGGTCGCCCTCTCGCTCGGCGCCCTCGGCCTGATCACCGCACTGACCACGCTCTACCTCGCGTTCCGCCCCGAGGACCCGGCCGCCCGAGGCAAGGGGATCGTGTTCTCGCCCAGCGGCAAGGCGGCGGTCCACTACCGGGTCGTCTCGGGCGTGATGCTGGCCAAGGGCGACCCCCTGGGTGACGTAGAGGCCTGGCCGGGAGCCATGGAGCGCTTCATGGACGAGGCGCGGACCCGCTCCTGGACGCCGGCCGTCACGGACTGCTCCGAGACGGGGTGCGCGGTCTGGACCCGCGAGACCGGACTCACCGCGCGGCCCCGCCACGAAAGCGGCGGCACCTTCCAGGGCCGCCGAAGCCGCGAGATCCGGCCCGCCGCGAAGGGCCTAGGCTTGAGGCCATGAGCACGTCGCAGGTCCGCCGTGGCCACGTAGCCAACCTCCCCGTTTGGGACCGCTGCGCGGTCATGGGCGTCGTCAATGTGACGCCGGACTCGTTCTCGGACGGCGGCCGCTGGTTCGACACGACCGCCGCGATCAAGCACGGCCTCGACCTGGTCGCCGAGGGCGCCGACCTCGTGGACGTCGGCGGCGAGTCCACCCGCCCGGGCGCCAGCCGTGTCGACGAGGACGAGGAGCTCAGGCGCGTCATCCCCGTCGTACGAGGACTGGCCTCCGAAGGCGTGACGATCTCGGTCGACACCATGCGGGCCTCCGTCGCCGAGCAGTCCCTCGCCGCGGGCGCCTCCCTGGTCAACGATGTGAGCGGCGGCCTCTCCGACCCGGAGATGGTCCCGGTCGTCGCCGCCACGGGTGCGCCCTTCGTGGTGATGCACTGGCGCGGCCTCCTGGCGGGCACCAATGTGCCCGGTACGTACGAGGACGTCGTCTCCGAAGTCGTGAACGAGCTCCACGCGCGCGTGCGGGCCGCCATCGAGGGCGGCATCGCCCCCGACCGCATCGTCGTCGACCCGGGCCTCGGCTTCTCCAAGAACGCCGAGCACGACCTCTCCCTGCTCGCCCACCTCGACCGGCTGCACGCGCTCGGCCACCCGGTCCTCGTCGCGGCCTCCCGCAAGCGGTTCCTCGGCCATGTACTGGCCGGCGAGCAGGGCGCGCCGCCGCCCGCCCGCGAGCGCGACGCCGCCACCGCCGCCGTCTCCGCGCTCGCCGCGCAGGCGGGCGCCTGGGCCGTGCGCGTCCACGAAGTGCGGGCCACCGCCGACGCCGTCCGCGTGGCACGCGCGGTCGAAGGAGCCCAGTGACCGAGGCCGACGTCCTAGCCGTCGACACCGCCAACCGCACCTACTACGAAGCCGTCGAACGCGGCGCCTTCGAGGAACTCACCGCCCTGTGGCTCGCCCCCGAGGACGTCGACTACGACGAGGACGCCGACCCGGACGAGGCCGAGGACACCTCCGTCAGCTGCGTGCACCCCGGCTGGCCGGTGCTCACGGGCCGGGGCGAGGTGCTGCGCTCGTACGCGCTGATCATGGCGAACACCGAGTACATCCAGTTCTTCCTGACCGACGTGCACATCAGCGTCGTCGCCGACACCGCCCTGGTGACCTGCACGGAGAACATCCTCAGCGGCGGCCCCGCCCCCAAGGAGGGCGACGAACTCGGCCCGCTCGTCGGCCAGCGCGTCGTCGCCACCAATGTGTTCCGGCGCACCCGCGACGGCTGGAAGATCTGGTCGCACCACGCCTCCCCCGTGCTCGCCGAATCGGATGCCGAATCCGACGAGATGGGCGACGCGGAGGACGGCGACTCACCCGCCTGAGCGGGTAGGCGTCCCCACGGAGCCCGTGATCCTCATGTGGGGTTGGGCTCTCGACCGCCTGGGTATGGGCGGCTACCAGCCGAGAGCGCAGGCTGCGGCGGGTGTGCCGGGTGGGATCAGTCATAGCCCCCGCGGACCGGTGCTGTCAGTGCTCGCGGGTAGATTCGATCGAGGCCGGGACATCGACCGCACATCGATGTGACCGGCCTTCAACGACGACAGCAGGAGTGATTCGCGTGGATCGTGTCGCGCTGCGCGGCCTCAAGGCCCGTGGGCACCATGGCGTTTTCCCCAAGGAACGCGAGGAAGGCCAGACCTTCATCGTGGACCTGGTGCTCGGCCTGGACACACGAGCGGCCGCGGCCGACGACGACCTGGCGAAGACCGTGCACTACGGCATCGTGGCGGAGGAGGTCGTGGCCGTCGTCGCGGGCGACCCGGTGGATCTCATCGAGACCCTCGCCGAGCGCATCGCCCAGACATGCCTGAAACACGAAGGCGTCCAGGAGGTCGAGGTCTGCGTCCACAAGCCGGACGCGCCGATCACCGTGCCCTTCGACGACGTGACCGTCACCATCACCCGGAGCCGAGTATGAACAAAACTCCGTTCGACCCGACCGTCCAGCCGGTCCCGACCGCCGTGGTGGAGCAGGTCGACGCAGCCGACACCACGCTCTCCAACCCCAAGCGCGCCGTGATCTCCCTCGGCGCGAACCTGGGCAACCGCCTGGAGACCCTCCAGGGCGCCGTCGACGCCCTGGAGGACACCCCCGGAGTCCGCGTCAAGGCCGTCTCGCCCGTGTACGAGACGGATCCCTGGGGCGTCGCCCCGGACAGCCAGCCCTCGTACTTCAACGCCGTCGTCGTCCTGAAGACGACGCTGCCGCCCGCCTCGCTCCTGGAGCGCGCGCACGCCGTCGAGGAAGCCTTCCACCGGGTGCGGGACGAGCGCTGGGGCGCCCGCACCATCGACGTGGACATCGTCGCGTACGCCGATGTGGTCTCGGACGATCCTTACCTCACGCTCCCCCACCCGCGCGCCCACGAGCGGGCCTTCGTGCTCGTCCCCTGGCACGACGTGGAGCCGGAGGCCCAGCTTCCGGGGCACGGCGCGGTCACCGAACTGCTCGACTCCGTGACCCGCGCGGGCGTCGCGCCGCGCGTCGACCTGGAACTCCGCCTGCCCGAGTAATCGTTAGGGTCTACCGGACACGATTAACGGCCACGGGCAGCTGGGCCAAGACGGACGAGGGGCGACCAACCGGGATGAAGCAACTGCGCATCAGGACACTGGTCGGCCTCTTCGCCGTCGCCGGAGTGCTGTCCTGGGCGGGCGCCCGCCTGTGGGACTCGCTGGGCACACTGCCGAAGGTCCCGCTGGCCGCGCCCATCGTGCTCGCCGTGATCGCCGTCGTGCTGCTCGCGACGGCCCTGTCCCTGCGCTCCCGGCTGCGCGCGCAGCGGGAGCGCCGCCCCGAGGCCAAGGGCGTCGACCCCATGATGGCGGCGCGCGCCCTGGTCTTCGGTCAGGCCAGCGCCCTCGTCGCGGCCCTCGTGACCGGCATGTACGGCGGCACCGGCGTCTTCCTCCTGGAGTCCCTGGACGTCCCGGCCCACCGCGACCAGGCGATCTACGCCGGACTCTCGGTACTGACCGGGGTCGCCGTCGTCGCGGCGGCCATCTTCCTGGAGCGCGTCTGCAAACTCCCGGAGGACGAGGACCCCGAGCAGGCGGCACCGGCCGCCTAGGCGCTGCCGCTCGCCCCGAACCGCGCATCAGCGCATCAGCGCATCAGCGCATCAGCGCCCGATGATCAGGCTCATCGCCTCGCTGCGGGTCGCGGGGTCGCGCAGCTGGCCACGCACCGCGGACGTGATCGTCTTCGCGCCGGGCTTGCGCACCCCGCGCATCGACATGCACATGTGCTCGCACTCCACGACGACGATGACGCCGCGCGGCTCGAGGATCTCCATCAGGGAGTCCGCGATCTGCGTCGTCAGCCGCTCCTGCACCTGCGGGCGGCGGGCGTACACGTCGACCAGCCGGGCCAGCTTCGACAGGCCCGTGATCTTGCCGTCGGCGGACGGAATATAGCCGACGTGCGCGACGCCCACGAATGGGACCAGATGGTGCTCACAGCTCGACTGCACCTCGATGTCCTTCACCAGGACCATCTCGTCGTGCCCCAGGTCGAACGTCGTCGTCAGGACGTCCTCGGGCTGCTGCCACAGGCCCGCGAATATCTCCTTGTACGCGCGGGCGACCCGCCCCGGAGTCTCCCGGAGGCCCTCGCGGTCCGGGTCCTCGCCGACCGCGATGAGCAGTTCACGCACGGCGTTCTCGGCCCGCTTCTCGTCGAACTCGCCGATCGAGCCCTCACCGTCCAGCGTCACCGGGTCGGTCATCTGGTGCCTCTTTCTCTACTCACATCGCCGCGCGGCAGCGCAAAGGCCGCGTCCCCCACACCGTAAAGCGTGGGGGACGCGGCCTGCATTCCGGGTCTGGCCTGCCCAATGAGGGCCGGTTCAGCTCTCGGGGCGCTCTTCCTTCACCGTGTCCACCGGGGTGGTGGTCTCGATGGCGGGCGCCGTTCCGTTCGCACCGTTCGTCAGTGAGAGCTCCTTGGGGGAGAGCACCGGCGGGCGGGTCGAGGGGGTACGGCGGTTGGAGCCGGTCCACGCGGGGCGGGCCGGGCGCTTCACGATCGGAGTGAAGATCTCGGCGATCTGCTCCTTGTTCAGCGTCTCCTTCTCGAGCAGCGCGAGGACCAGGTTGTCGAGAACGTCGCGGTTCTCGACGAGGATCTCCCAGGCCTCGTTGTGCGCGGTCTCGATGAGCTTCTTGACCTCTTCGTCGACGAGCGCGGCGACCTCTTCCGAGTAGTCGCGCTGGTGACCCATCTCGCGGCCCACGAAGGGCTCGGAGTTGTCACCGCCGAACTTGATCGCGCCGAGCCGCTCGGTCATGCCGTACTGCGTGACCATCGCGCGGGCCGTGCTGGTGGCCTTCTCGATGTCGTTCGCAGCGCCCGTGGTCGGGTCGTGGAAGACGAGCTCCTCGGCCGCGCGCCCGCCCAGCATGTACGCGAGCTGGTCGAGCATCTCGTTGCGCGTGGTCGAGTACTTGTCCTCTTCCGGAAGCACCATCGTGTACCCGAGCGCGCGGCCACGGGACAGGATCGTGATCTTGTGGACCGGGTCGGAGTTCGGCGAGGCCGCCGCGACCAGGGCGTGACCGCCCTCGTGGTACGCGGTGATCTTCTTTTCCTTGTCCGACATGATCCGGGTCCGCTTCTGCGGGCCCGCGACCACACGGTCGATCGCCTCGTCGAGCATCTGGTTGTCGACCAGCTTCCGGTCCGAGCGGGCCGTGAGCAGCGCGGCCTCGTTCAGCACGTTGGAGAGATCGGCACCGGTGAAGCCCGGCGTACGGCGGGCGACGGCCGACAGGTCGACGTCCGGAGCGACCGGCTTGCCCTTCTGGTGAACCTTGAGGATCTCCAGACGGCCCTGCATGTCCGGACGGTCGACCGCGATCTGGCGGTCGAAACGGCCGGGACGCAGCAGCGCCGGGTCGAGGATGTCGGGCCGGTTCGTGGCGGCGATCAGGATGACGCCGCCCTTCACGTCGAAGCCGTCCATCTCGACGAGCAGCTGGTTGAGCGTCTGCTCGCGCTCGTCGTGCCCACCGCCGAGTCCGGCACCACGGTGCCGGCCGACCGCGTCGATCTCGTCGACGAAGACGATCGCCGGAGCGTTCGCCTTGGCCTGCTCGAAGAGGTCGCGGACACGGGAGGCACCGACACCGACGAACATCTCGACGAAGTCGGAACCGGAGATCGAGTAGAACGGGACGCCGGCCTCACCCGCGACAGCACGCGCGAGCAGCGTCTTGCCCGTTCCGGGCGGGCCGTACAGGAGTACGCCCTTGGGGATCTTGGCGCCGACCGCCTGGAACTTGGCCGGCTCCTGGAGGAACTCCTTGATCTCGTAGAGCTCCTCGACGGCCTCGTCGCTGCCGGCGACGTCGGAGAACGTCGTCTTGGGGGTGTCCTTGGTGATGAGCTTGGCCTTGGACTTGCCAAACTGCATGACCTTGGAGCCGCCGCCCTGCATCTGGTTCATCAGAAACAGGAACACGACGACGATGAGCACGAAGGGCAGCAGCGAGAGCAGGATGCCCACGAAGGGGTTCTGCTTCGACGGGGAGACGGTGTACCCGTCAGGGATCTGCTTGTCCTCGAACTTGGCCTGGAGACTCTTGGCCACGTCGACGCCCTGGTCGCCGATGTAGCTGGCCTGGATCTTGTTCGAGCCGTCGACCTTCTGGTCGCCCTTCAGCTCGACCTTGATGGTGTCTTCATCGCCGGTGGTCAGCTTGGCCGATTCCACCTTGTTGTCGTTGATGGCCTGAATTACCTGGCCGGTGTCCACTGTCTTGTAGCCGCCGGACGAACCGACGACCTGCATCAACACGACCACGGCAAGGACGGCCAGCACGATCCACATGACCGGCCCACGGAAGTATCGCTTCACGTCCATCCATACGGAGCGGAGCCGCCCCGTCCCTCCTGCCATAGTGAGTTTGATAAGGCTGTTTGCAGCTGTTGGTGCTGTTGTAGCTATTTGAAGAACTGTTCTTCGGACGGTACCCCAGCATTGTCACCCGAAGCCGCAGGGGATGACCGGGAATCTGCCCTTCGCATGCTCCAACGGCGGGGACCCCGTGAGGGTTCCCGTCCCCGCGATCAGGACTGACGACTCCTCAGCCGCCATAGACGTGCGGCGCGAGGGTGCCGACGAACGGCAGGTTCCGGTACTTCTCCGCGTAGTCCAGGCCGTAACCGACCACGAACTCGTTCGGGATGTCGAAGCCGACCCACTTCACGTCGATGTCGACCTTGGCCGCCTCCGGCTTGCGCAGCAGCGTGCACACCTCGAGGGAGGCGGGCTCGCGCGAGCCGAGGTTGGTGAGCAGCCAGGACAGCGTCAGACCGGAGTCGATGATGTCCTCGACGATCAGGACGTGCTTGTCCTTGATGTCGGTGTCGAGGTCCTTGAGGATCCGCACCACGCCGGAGGACTGGGTGCCCGAGCCGTACGAGGACACCGCCATCCAGTCCATGGTGAGCGGGGTGGACAGGGCACGAGCCAGATCGGCCATGACCATGACGGCGCCCTTGAGGACCCCGACGATCAGCAGGTCCTTGCCCGCGTACTCCGCGTCGACCTTCGCGGCCAGCTCCGCCAGCTTCGCGTCGATCTCTTCCTTGGTGATGAGCACCGACTCTAGGTCGGTGCCCATGTCTTTCGCGTCCACCCGCATCACTTTCGGTCGTCCCACCGGCCGCCGCGACGTGACCGTCGAGTCAGCCTTGCCGGATGACCAGTCTGCCACCCTGCCGCTGAGCGAGAACTTTGCCCGGCAGATTGATCTCTCCCTGGCCCCGCCACCCCGTGATCAGGCGGTCGACCTCCTCGATGTGCCGGGCGAACAGCGCACCGGCCGGGGCGCCGGCCTCGATGGCCGTCCTGCGCAGGATTCTGCGACGTACGGCGGGCGGCAGCGCGTACAACTTGGCGCATTCGAGGAGCCCCGCCGCGTCCCGTACGGACTCGGCGGCGTCCCTGGCCCAGGTGTCGAGCGCGTCGGCGTCGTCACGCGACAGCTGGGCCGTACGGGCGAGAGCCTCGACGACGCCCTTGCCGAGCGCCTTCTCCAGGGCGGGCAGCCCCTCGTGCCGGAGTCTGGACCTGGTGTAGGCCGGATCAACGTTGTGCGGGTCGTCCCAGACAGGCAGGTGCTGGACGAGGCAGGCCTTGCGGGCGGTCTGCCGGTCGAGCGTGAGGAAGGGCCGTCGGTAGCGGCCGCCGGTGCCCGACATCGCGGCCATCCCGGACAGGGAGCGGATGCCGGAGCCGCGGGCGAGGCCGAGCAGGACCGTCTCGGCCTGGTCGTCGCGGGTGTGGCCGAGCAGGACGGCGGCGGCGCCGTGGCTGTCGGCGGCGGCGTCGAGGGCGGCGTAGCGGGCGTCGCGGGCGGCGGCTTCGGGGCCACCGCCGCGGCCCACGTCGACGGCGACGGACTCGACGGGCTTCAGGCCGAGGGCACCCAGGCGCAGGACGACGTCCTCGGCCCGGGCGTCGGAGCCGGGCTGCAGGCCGTGGTCGACGGTGATGCCACCGGCGCGGATGCCGAGTTTGGGGGCCTCGAAGGCGAGGGCGGAGGCGAGGGCCATGGAGTCGGCTCCGCCGGAGCAGGCGACGAGCACCACGGGCTCGGCGTCCGGCTTGGAGTCGTTCAGGATGTCGTGGAGGACGCGGCGGACCGCCAGGCGTATCGCCGCGACCGCAGGATGGGGACCCATGTCCGGTTCCCTTCATTCCGTTGTCTGGGGGGTGGGCGCTGCTGGACAACTCGAACCGGACCAGCGCCGGCTGACCCGGCTCAATCGCTCAACGGTGACCGGGTGAGATCGGTCACGCAGAGTGTGTCGATGGTGACAGAGCCGAGCGGTTCCCCGAGCATTGCACGCCAGCCCACGGCCTACGGTCCCTCGGATGGGTGATCCTGGGCAATTATGGGCGTGCCTTACGGGGCTTCGTGAGCGCCGTCCGACTTGTTGTGCACCCGCGCGACCCAGTCCGCCGGTTTGGCGATCTCCGCCTTCGTCGGCAGCGTGTTGGGAGATGTCCACACGCGGTTGAAGCCGTCCATGCCGACCTCGTCGACGACGGCCCGTACGAACTTCTCGCCGTCGCGGTACTGACGCAGCTTGGCGTCGAGACCGAGCAGCTTGCGCAGGGCCAGGTCGAGCCGTGAGGCGCCCTTCTGCCTGCGCTGTTGGAACTTCTCGCGGATCTCCTCGACGGACGGCACGACGGCCGGGCCCACGCCGTCCATCACGTAGTCCGCGTGCCCTTCGAGCAGCGACATCACGGCGGTGAGGCGGGCCAGGATGTCGCGCTGCGCCGGGGTCTGCACGAGCTCGACGAGTGAGCGCCCACCGTCGTCCTCCTCGCCCTCGGGGCGCCCTCCCGCGAGGGATTGAGCCGCTTCCCGTACGCGCTCCAGGAACGTCGTCGGGTCGACCTCGGTCTCCTCGAGGAATGACTGGATCTCGCCCTCCAGGTGGTCGCGCAGCCAGGGCACGGCCGTGAACTGGGTGCGGTGCGTCTCCTCGTGGAGGCAGACCCAGAGCCTGAAGTCGTGTGGTTCCACGTCGAGTTCGCGCTCCACGTGCACGATGTTCGGCGCTACGAGCAGGAGCCTGCCGCCGCCGTTCGGCGCGGCGGGCAGCTCGCGCGTGGCGGGGGCGAAGGTCTCGTACTGGCCGAGGACGCGGGAGGACAGGAACGAGAGCAGCATGCCGAGTTCGACGCCCGTGACCTTGCCGCCGACCGCGCCGAGCACCGCGGGCCCGGGACCGGAACCGCGCCGCTCGTTCATCTTGTCGAGCAGGGGCCGCAGGACCTCGCGGAAGCCCGCGACGTTGGCCCTCACCCAGCCGGGCCGGTCGACCACGAGCACCGGGGTGTCGTGGTCGGGGTCGGTCGCCATGCGCGTGTACGCGCGTACGTGCTCCTCAGAGGCCTTGGCGTGCCGCCGCAGTTCCGCGACCACCGCCCGGGCCTCGTCCCGACTGACCTCGGGGCCTGGTCGCACAAGTCGCGTCGCCGTCGCGACCGCCAGGTTCCAGTCGACCATTCCCGAAGATGCAGCACCGCCGAGGCTCGTCATGCGTCAACGGTACGTGACCCCTCGCGTACCGGTAGAGGGGTTGAGCCCGGAGTGGCGCCCCACTTCGGCCCCTCGGAACCCTTAAGGGTTCATCTGCAGCCGCAGTTGGCGACCGATGAGGCCAGGCGGTCGAGGCCGCCCTGGGCGGCCTTGGGGTCCGTGGCGCCCTCCGTCATGAAGGCGAAGACGAGGAGGCGGCCGTCGGCGTCGACGACCGTGCCCGCGAGCGTGTTCACGCCGGTGAGGGTGCCGGTCTTGGCGCGGACCAGGCCCGTTCCCGAGGCGTCGGCCGCGTCCTCGTAGCGGCTCGCGAGGGTTCCGGTGAAGCCGGCGACCGGCAGGCCCGTGAGGACGGAGCGCAGCTCGGGGCGGGACGGGTCGGCGGCCTTGGCGAGCAGGCCGGTGAGCAGGTCGGCGGAGACCTTGTCGGCGCGGTCGAGGCCGCTGCCGTCGGCGAAGTGGGTGTCATCGAGCGGCAGCCGGAGCTTTCCGAGCTGCTTCTTGACGGCCTTGCCCGCGCCGTCGAAGTCGTGGCTCGTGCCCACGGCGATCGCGGTCTGCCGGGCGAGCGCCTCGGCGATGTCGTTGTCGCTGTGCGTCAGCATCCGCTCGACGAGCGCGGAGAGCGGCGGCGAGGACACCTTCGCGAGCTTCTTCGCCGTGCCGGACGCCTTGCCGGAGGCCGGGTCGCCCTTGATCTTGATGCCGCGGTCGCCGAGCAGGTCCGCGAACTTCTTCGCCGCGGCCGCCGCCGGATCGCCCTCGCGCGTGGCCGGTCCGCTGTCGGAGTCGTCGGTGCGGGCCTCGTCGGCCATCAGCGAGGTGACCCGGGCGAGGTTCTCGTTGGGGCCGATGGGGTGGATGTCGGGGCCCGCGTACAGCGAGGTGTCGTACGTGAGGGTCACCTCGGTGGTGTCCCGCTTCTTCAACGACTTGGCGGTCTCGTCGGCGAGCGTGCCCAGGTCGGCGGCGCCGTAAGGGTTCTTCGCGCGGGCGGTCAGGGTCGGATCGCCGCCGCCCACCAGGATCAGCTTCTTGGAGTCCTTCTCCAGGGCCGTACGGGTGGCGATGCGGTGGTCGGGGCCCGCGGCCGAGAGGGCGGCCACCGCCGTGGCCAGCTTCGTCGTGGACGCCGGGGTGAGGGTGTCGCCCGATGCCCTCCCGTAGAGCCGCTTTCCGGTGACGGCGTCGACGACCGCGGCCGTGCGCCGGCCGCCGAGCGCGGGGCCCTTCAGGAGTGGGTCGAGCACGTCGGCCAGGGCACTCTTCGTGGGGCCCGGCACGGCCGCGCCGGGGGCCGCGAGCACCACGGGCGCGCTCGGCGCCGCCTCGGCCGCACCTCCGTGATCTGCGCCACCTCCGGCCTCCGAGGAGGCGGCCCGGTCGGCCTCGGCCTTACGCTGACCCGAAGCGTCCCAGGGACCGGCCGCGACCGCCACGACGGCCGCGAGGGCAAGCCCCACCGCCGTCGCGCCCACCGTGACGTGCTTGGTCTTGGATCCGGCAACAGTCTTCGCCGCACTCTTCACGAGCTGCGAAGCCTTCGGCTCCGGCACCGCGGACCAGCCCCTTTCGCGATCACACATCTGCGTAGGGGACACTTAACCACCAGACGTTTGTGTTGATCATTGAGGAGCCACCGGTGGAGTTCGACGTCCTGATCGAGATCCCGAAGGGATCGCGGAACAAGTACGAGGTCGACCACGAGTCCGGTCGTATCCGCCTCGACCGTCGTCTGTTCACGTCGACCGCCTACCCCGCGGACTACGGCTACGTCGAGGACACCCTCGGTGAGGACGGCGACCCGCTGGACGCCCTGGTCATCCTGGACGAGCCGACGTTCCCCGGCTGCCTCATCAAGTGCCGCGTGATCGGCATGTTCCGGATGACGGACGAGGCCGGCGGCGACGACAAGCTGCTGTGCGTCCCGGCGACGGACCCGCGGATGGAGCACCTGCGCGACATCCAGCACGTCTCGGAGTTCGACCGCCTGGAGATCCAGCACTTCTTCGAGGTCTACAAGGACCTGGAGCCCGGCAAGTCCGTCGAGGGCGCCGACTGGGTCGGCCGCACCGAGGCCGAGGCCGAGATCGAGCGTTCCTACAAGCGCGCGCAGGACAACGGCGGCCACTGAGCCCCCAGCGTTCACATCCGGGCCGCCCCCCTGGGGCGGCCCGTTCGCGTATCTGTGCGCATACTGAAGCGTACGTACGGTGCAGGGATACGCAGCGATGTGAAGGGCGAGGAACGACAGAGGTGACGGAGCGGGAGTCCGAGGCCCCCGAGGACCGCAAGCCGCAGTCCGACGAGGCGCGCAGCGCGTTCACGCAGCCGATCGGGATCATCACGCCGCCCCCGGTGGTCGACGAGGAGTCGTCGACCACTTCGGAGTTCGCGGTGCCCAATGGGCTGAACGTGCAGGCGCCGGAGCCGGTGGACACGGAGAGCTCGGCGTTCACGCGGCCGCGGACGTACAGCGTCCGTGAGTCGTCCCCCGCGTTCACCCCGCCGCACGGCATCCCCGTGGTCAGACTGACCAAGGAGGCGCCCTGGCAGGACCGGATGCGCACCATGCTGCGGATGCCGGTCGCCGAGCGGCCCGCCCCCGAGCTGGTCCAGAAGCACGACGAGGAGTCGGGGCCCGCCGTTCCGCGCGTGCTCGACCTGACCCTGCGTATCGGGGAGCTGCTGCTCGCGGGTGGTGAGGGCGCCGAGGACGTGGAGGCGGCGATGTTCGCCGTGTGCCGGTCCTACGGGCTCGACCGCTGCGAGCCGACAGTAACGTTCACTCTGCTGTCGATCAGCTTCCAGCCGTCCCTGGTGGACGACCCGGTGACGGCCTCGCGCACCGTGCGGCGCCGCGGCAGCGACTACACACGCCTCGCGGCCGTGTACCGGCTCGTCGACGACATGAGCGACGAGGAGACCGACGTCTCCCTGGAGGAGGCCTACCGGCGCCTCGCCGAGATCCGCAGGAACCGGCACCCCTACCCGGGCTGGGCGCTCACCGTGGCGAGCGGCCTGCTCGCCGGGTCCGCGTCGATCCTGGTCGGCGGTGACGTGCTGGTGTTCGTCGTGGCCGCGATCGGCGCGATGCTCGGCGACCGGCTCGCGTGGCTCTGCGCGGGGCGCGGGTTCCCGGAGTTCTACCAGTTCACGGTGGCCGCGATGCCGCCCGCCGCGATCGGCATCGCGCTGACGCTCGCGCACGACTACGTAGACGTGCGGGCGTCCGCGGTGATCACCGGTGGGCTCTTCGCGCTGCTCCCCGGGCGGGCGCTCGTCGCCGGTGTGCAGGACGGCCTGACCGGCTTCTACATCACGGCCGCCGCACGCCTCCTGGAAGTCATGTACTTCTTCGTGGGCATCGTCATCGGCGTCCTGATCATGCTCTACGTAGGCGTGCAGCTGAACGCGCAGCTCGACCCGGAGGAGGCGTTGCAGAGCCCCGACCGGCCGGTCTGGCAGATCCTCGCGTCGATGTCGCTGTCGCTCGCGTTCGCCGTGCTGTTGCAGCAGGAGCGGGCGACGGTGATCGCCGTGACGCTCAACGGCGGGGTCGCGGGCGCGATCTTCGGGGCGCTGCACTACCAGGGCGGGATCTCGCCGGTGGCCGCCACGGCCGCGGCGGCGGGGCTCGTGGGCCTGTTCGGGCAGCTCTTCTCGCGGTACCAGTTCGCTTCGGCGCTGCCGTACGTCACGGCCGCGATCGGCCCGCTGCTGCCCGGTTCGGCGACGTACTTCGGGCTGCTGGCGATCGCGCACAGCGATGTGAACTCCGGGCTCACGTTCCTGTCCAAGGCGGCCGCGCTCGCCCTCGCCATCGCGATCGGCGTGAACCTCGGTGGCGAGATCTCCCGCCTGTTCCTGCAGGGGCCGGGCGCCGCGGGACGGCGCGCGGCCAAGCGCACGAGGGGCTTCTAGCGTTTCCCGGGTGTGGTTCTAGCGCTTCGCGTGCCGGCGGCGCGGCGGGGCGGGCGGGGCCTCGCCGGGTCCGCCGCCTACCCCGGTCTCGTCGGCCTGCGCGGCCGTCTTCTTCGACTTGCCGCGGGCCCGCAGGAACTCGATCGCGATCGGCACCACCGAGAGCAGGACGATCAGGATCAGGATCGCCTCGATGTTCTTGTGCACGAACTCGATGTTGCCGAGCCACGAGCCGAGCAGCGTCACACCCGCGCCCCACAGCACGCCGCCGATCACGTTGAACGTGAGGAACGAGCGGTACTTCATGCCCGAGACGCCCGCGATGATCGGCGTGAACGTACGGACGACGGGCACGAAGCGGGCCAGGACCAGGGACTTCGGGCCGTACTTCTCGAAGAACTCGTGCGCCTTGGTGACGTTCTCCTGCTTGAAGATCCGGGAGTCCGGGCGCCTGAAGAGGGACGGGCCGACCTTCCTGCCGAACATGTAGCCCGCCTGGTCGCCCAGGATCGCGGCGAGACAGATCAGCCCGACCGCCCCCCACAGCGGAAAGTCCAGCTGCTTCGACGTGATCAGCAGGCCCGTGGTGAAGAGCAGCGAGTCGCCCGGCAGGAAGAAGCCGATCAGCAGACCCGACTCGGCGAACACGATCAGCAGCAGACCCCAGATGCCGAACGTGTTCAGCAGATAGTCCGGGTCCAGCCAGCTTGGTCCTAGAGCAAGCGTCATCACGGGTCCGGACTCCTGAGGGGCTTCGGTGGCAAAGGCAGGGCAAGGCAATGGCGGTGCAAAGTTATCAACGCCGGTTGACCCTGCCAGGTTCCAGTGGCCCCCTCAGGATGCACTGTGCGGAAACTGTGGCAAACCTGTGGTTCAGCCGTTCCGTACGGAGTTGGCCTGGATCGCGGTGCTCAGGTGGTCGGCGACGCCCTCGCCCAGGGCGTCGTAGTACGCCTTGAAGCGCTCGTCGGCCACGTACATGGCGCCGAGGCAGGCGTGCATCTCGTGCGGGCAGTCGTAGAACCAGCGCGAGATCTGGTCGCGGTGCTCCTCGGCCAGATCCATGGCGCGCTCGCCGTCCGCCGGCTCGCCGGCCGTGACGAGGGCCACGTAGCGCGCGAGCCAGTCGTCGTTCTCGGCCTTCATGCGCAGCCAGTCCTCCTTGGAGTACGTCGCGGCCCGCCGCTGCGACTCGGCGTACGCCGCCGTGTTGCCCCAGCGCTGCTCGGTCTCCTCGTCGTACTCCACGGGGTCCTTGTCCCCGAAGACCTCGAAGCGCTCTTCCGGTGTGAGCTGGATGCCCATCTGCTGTGCCTCCATGGCGTGTTCGACGGCCTCTGCCATCTTCTGCAGCTTCTCGATGCGGACGGTCAGCAGTTCGTGCTGGCGCCGCAGGTGTTCGCGCGGGTCGGTCTCCGGGTCGTCCAGCAGGGCCTGGATCTCGTCGAGCGGGAAGCCGAGCTCCCGGTAGAAGAGGACCTGCTGGAGCCGGTCGAGGTCGGCCTCGCCGTACCGGCGGTGTCCGGCCGCGCTGCGCTCACTCGGGGCGAGCAGGCCGATCTCGTCGTAGTGGTGCAGGGTGCGCACCGTGGTCCCGGCGAAGCGGGCGACCTGACCCACGGAGTAGCTCATCCGCGGAACCTCCCTTCTCGTACGTGATTCGGCTACGTGATTCAGCTTGGGGCCTCACGTGACGTGAGGTGCAAGTCGATTCCTTCGGCCGATTCTCGGGGTGTTATGCCTTTTATGTCCCTCTAGAGTGGTTCCGTGGCTGGCCGTGACGCCTGATGCGCCTCGCGTCATGGCTCGGGTCACCGATCGCGTCAACTGCCCTTTTGCGTAAAGGAGTTGCCCCATGTCACCGCTGCACCAGAGCCCCGCCGACCGGTACGGCAAGCCCGACGAGCGTCCGCTCTCCGTCAACCCCTTCTACGGGGAGGCGAATCCGACGGCCGTCATGACGGACGCCCCTCCCAAGCACCGGCTGCCGCAGGGGCCGCTCGCGCCCATGACCGCGTATCAGTTGGTCCGTGACGAGTTGATGCTGGACGGGAACGCGCGGCTCAACCTCGCCACCTTCGTCACCACGTGGATGGAGCCGCAGGCAGGCGTCCTCATGGGCGAGTGCCGGGACAAGAACATGATCGACAAGGACGAGTACCCGCGGACGGCGGAGCTGGAGCGACGCTGCGTCGCCATGCTCGCCGATCTGTGGAACGCGCCCGATCCGTCCACCGCCGTGGGGTGCTCGACCACCGGGTCGAGCGAGGCGTGCATGCTCGCCGGGATGGCGCTCAAGCGGCGCTGGGCACTGCGGAACGCGGACCGCTACCCGTCGCGCGAGGCCCGCCCCAACCTCGTCATGGGCGTGAACGTGCAGGTCTGCTGGGAGAAGTTCTGCAATTTCTGGGAGGTGGAGGCGCGCCAGGTGCCGATGGAGGGCGAGCGGTTCCACCTCGACCCGGCCGCGGCCGCCGAGCTGTGCGACGAGAACACGATCGGTGTCGTCGGGATTCTGGGGTCCACCTTCGACGGTTCGTACGAGCCGATCGCCGACCTGTGCGCGGCCCTCGACGAGCTGCAGGCGCATACGGGTCTCGACATCCCCGTGCATGTGGACGGGGCGTCGGGAGCGATGGTGGCGCCGTTCCTCGACCCGGATCTGGCCTGGGACTTCCGGCTGCCGCGGGTGGCGTCGATCAACACGTCCGGGCACAAGTACGGGCTCGTCTACCCGGGCGTCGGGTGGGCACTGTGGCGCGACGCGGAGGCCCTGCCGGAGGAACTCGTCTTCCGGGTCAACTACTTGGGCGGGGACATGCCGACGTTCGCGCTGAACTTCTCGCGTCCCGGGGCGCAGGTGGTCGCCCAGTACTACACGTTCCTACGTCTCGGGCGGGAGGGCTACCGGGCCGTTCAGCAGGCGACACGGGAGGTGGCGCGCGGGCTCGCGGAGCGGATCGAGGCGCTCGGCGACTTCCAGCTCCTCACGCGGGGCGACGAGTTGCCGGTCTTCGCGTTCACCACAGCGCCCGACGTGAAGGCGTACGACGTGTTCGACGTGTCGCGGCGGCTGCGGGAGCGGGGGTGGCTGGTGCCGGCGTACACGTTCCCCGCGCACCGGGAGGATCTGGCGGTGCTGCGGGTGGTGTGCCGCAACGGGTTCTCGTCCGACCTGGCGGAGTTGCTGGTGGAGGACCTGGGCCGGCTCCTGCCGGAGCTGCGGCAACAGGCGCATCCGGTGACGCGGGACCGGGGGGCGGCCACGGGGTTCCATCACTGAACGTCGCGGGGCGCTGCCCCGGACCCCGCGGGCTCTCGTCCAAGAGCGGGGCTTATTTGGCGAGCACCCCCACGAACGGTTCGCCCTCGCCTGCGAAGGTGTAGGCGCCGGCCTCGATGCGGGCGATCAGGCCCCTGGTCCACTGCGCGCCGGTTTCGGCCGAGAAGACCCAGTGGTTCATGATCTCGCCGATGTGGCCGAGCTGTTCGGGGCCGTCCTCGGGTGTGTAGTACTCCGTGACGGACCGGCGCCACTCCTCCATGCTCCGCACCCGCTCCTCGAGCAGGCCCACCACCTCGCCGCGCGGCAGGTCGACCATGCAGCCGAGCGCCGCCGTGAGGATGTCGGGCCGCTGGTCGTACGAGGTGAGCGAGGAGCGGACCAGGGCGAGGTACTCCTGGCGCCCCTGATCCGTGAGCTCGTACTCGGTGCGCGGCGGGCCGCCTGCCGTGGAGGGCGCGATCTCGTGGGCGCGCAGCAGTCCCTGCTTCGCCATCTGCTTGAGCGCGTGGTAGATCGAGCCGGGCTTGGCGTTCGACCACTCGTGGGCGCCCCAGTACTCCAGGTCGTTGCGGACTTGGTAGCCGTGCGCGCGGCCGTGCTGCCGTACGGCCCCGAGAACCAGCAGGCGGATCGCTGACATGCGGTCCAGCCTAGACGTCGGGGCACATGCAGCCGTCGCCGGTCAAGTTTCCCCGCGTGCGGCGCGGGTGCGGTGAGCGGATCGAATTCCGGCCAATTTCCGGCGCCCGGGGCGCGCGGGCGATGGCTCGAAAGATCGGTGCCGGTGGATGGCGCTCGCATGCAATGCGGGTACTGGGGCAGGCGCTTTCCGAACTGTAACTGCGAGAACACCCCGCGTGCACGTGCATCTGCCCATGCAACGGCATATGAACGCAGCTATGATCCTGGACAGTTGGGGCAGTTGATCACTGCTGTTCCGGCTATCACTTCGGCCACAGAATCATTCACTGTTACAGCACTGACAGCACCACCGGGGAGCGAACCGTGCACCACGTGTACAACGGCATGGCGGCCACGGAGTTGCACGGAGTGGTCTGGCAGAAGAGCAGGCACAGCAACTCGCAGGGCTCCTGCGTGGAGTTCGCGAAGTTGCCCGGCGGAAGGGTCGCTGTACGCAACTCGAACTTTCCAGAGGGACCCGCGCTCGTCTATACGCCCGCGGAGATAGAGGCGATGCTCCTCGGCGTGAAGGACGGTGAATTCGACCACTTGACGGCCGATGCCTGACGCAGCGTCAAGAGCCTTTTCCATAGCGTGACTTCACTGCACGACTTCACTGCACGACTTCACAACCTGAAGAGCGCCCAGACGACCTTTCCGCTCAGCGCTCCGGCCAAGGGGTGCCAACCCCAGCTGTCGGCGAAGGAGTCGACGAGGAACAGGCCGCGCCCGGACTCCGCCGAGAAGTCGGCGTCGATGTCGATGTCGATGTCCACTTCCTGGGCCACCGGACTCTCGTGGCTGGGATCGCGGACCGCGCACACTACGCGCGAAGACCAATGCATCAAGTGGAGCCGCACGGGCGGGTCCTGGCCGTGCGGGGTGTCCGCCGGGAGGCCGTGTCGCAGGGCATTGGTGACAAGTTCGGAGACGACGAGACAGATGTCGTCGAAACGCTCCAGCGCTCCCCAGTCGGCCAGCGTCCTGCGGCTGAACTCCCTTGCGCTGCGCACCGCTTCGTAGCGTGCGGGAAGAGCGCAGGACGCGGTACTGGAGACGGCCGAGGGGTCGACCGGCGGCAAGCCCTGCCGTAACGACTCCAACGGCCCGAGCATGGTCGATCCATTCGTCCCCATGCGAGGTACTCCCCATTTTCGCAGTACGCAGCGAGCGGTGGTGGCGCCATCGTTCCGAATGCGTACAGCGGATGCAAGGGCAGATGCACGTGCACGCGCCCGACTTGAGCGAGCCCGTACCAGTTCTCGCGTATTTCTTCCTACGACTTCTTGCGCATGTAGTTCGCGATCTTTCCATTTCTGTAACCGAACGAGTACAGGCTGGAGCGTTTTGATGGCAGACTTCGGCCGTGGACCAAGGGGAGGATGAAGAGACGTGACCGCTGGGGAGGCATGGGGGTCGCCCCAGGCGCTGAACTCTGGTGGGGGCTCGGTGGTGCGACGCATCCTGCTGGGCTCACAGCTGAGGCGCCTGCGGGAATCGCACGGGATCACCCGCGAGGCCGCCGGCTACTCGATTCGCGCCTCCGAATCGAAGATCAGCCGCATGGAGTTGGGACGGGTGAGCTTCAAGCCGCGCGATGTCGCCGACCTGCTGACGCTGTACGGAGTGGATGACGAGACGGAGCGCTCCGCGCTGCTCTCGCTCGCCAAGGAGGCCAACGTCGCGGGCTGGTGGCACAGTTACAGCGACGTGCTGCCCGGCTGGTTCCCGACGTACCTCGGGCTCGAGGGCGCGGCGACCCAGATCCGTGGCTACGAGGCCCAGTTCGTGCACGGCCTGCTCCAGACCGAGGACTACGCGCACGCGGTCGTCGAGCAGGGCATGCGGGG
The DNA here is from genome assembly GCF_040295505.1 of Streptomyces sp. NPDC002790. NCBI lineage: Bacteria > Bacillati > Actinomycetota > Actinomycetes > Kitasatosporales > Streptomycetaceae > Streptomyces > Streptomyces sp. NPDC002790. Next base: position 24,922 of record NZ_JBEOVM010000017.1, read on the forward strand.
GGCCGCGCGCGAGGACATCGAGCGGCGGGTCGCGCTGCGCATCGAGCGGCAGAAGCTGCTGGTCGACGAGCGGTCGCCCCAGGTGCACATCGTGCTCGACGAGGCCGCGGTGCGGCGCGTGCAGGGCGGACGCAAGGTGATGCGCGGGCAGCTGGAACACCTCATCGAACTGGCCTCGCTCCCCCAACTGACGTTGCAGATCATGCCGTTCGGCCATGGCTGGCACCCCGGCGAGTCCGGCACGTTCACCATTCTCACGTTCCCCGAATCCGACCTTTCGGATGTCGTCTTCCTCGAACAGCTCACCAGCGCCCTGTATTTGGACAAGCGCGAGGACGTGACGCAGTACGAGAAGGCGATGACGGAACTCTCGGCCCAGTGCCCCTCTCCCGAGAACAGTGTGCAACTGCTCCGTGACGCGTTGTCCGAATTGACTTGAGTCTGCTGTGAGTTGACGGATCTTCTGCTGTAACTGCCGTTACCCGCCCGTACGATGGCGTGCATCAGAGTGCCCGGCGCTGCAGCAAGGGATTACATGTCCTACTTCACGGAACTGGACCGGCAATACATCGACGGCTCGTGGCGTCCCGGACACGGGGCGTGGGACATTATCGACTTCAATCCCTATGACGGGGACAAGCTCGCCTCGATCACCGTCGCCTCCGTGGAAGAGGTCGACGAGGCGTATCGCGCGGCCGAGCGGGCTCAGAAGGACTGGGCGAGGACCAACGCGTATGCGCGCCGCGCCGTCTTCGAGCGCGCCCTGCGCCTCCTGGAGGAGCGCGAGGAGGAGATCACCGAGGCGATCATCGACGAGCTCGGTGGCACGCGGGTCAAGGCCGGCTTCGAGCTGCACCTCGCCAAGGAGTTCCTGCGCGAGTCGGCCCAGCTGGCGCTGCGCCCGCAGTGCAGCGTGATCCCCTCCCCCGTGGACGGCAAGGAGAACCGGCTCTACCGGGTGCCGGTCGGGGTGGTGGGCGTGATCTCGCCGTTCAACTTCCCGTTCCTGCTGTCCCTGAAGTCCGTCGCGCCCGCGCTCGCGCTCGGCAACGGCGTGGTCCTCAAGCCGCATCAGAACACCCCGGTCACCGGCGGTTCGCTGATCGCGAAGCTCTTCGAGGACGCGGGACTGCCGGCCGGTCTGCTCAACGTCGTGATCACCGACATCGCCGAGATCGGCGACGCGTTCCTGACCCACCCCGTGCCCAAGGTCATCTCCTTCACCGGCTCCGACCAGGTCGGCCGGCACGTCGGGACGGTCTGCGCCGCGCACTTCAAGCAGGTGATCCTCGAACTCGGCGGCAACAGCGCGCTGACCGTGCTCGACGACGCGGACATCGACTACGCGGTGGATGCCGCGGTCTTCAGCCGGTACGTCCATCAGGGCCAGGTCTGCATGGCGGCGAACCGGATCCTCGTGGACCGCAAGGTGGAGAAGGAGTTCACGGAGAAGTTCGTGGCGAAGGTCTCCACCCTCAAGTCGGGCGACCCGCGCGACCCGAAGACCGTCATCGGCCCTGTCATCAACTCCACGCAGGCGGAGGCGATTTCGAGCGTCGTCGCCACCGCGGTCGCGGAGGGCGCCACGGCGCTCGTACGCGGAGGTGTGGACGGGAACGTGGTCGAGCCGGTCGTCCTCACCGGGCTGCCCGCCGACTCCCCCGTCCTGCGGCAGGAGATCTTCGGCCCGGTCGCCCTGCTCATCCCGTTCGACGGGGACGAGGAGGCGGTGCGGATCGCGAACGACACCCCGTACGGGCTGAGCGGCGCCGTGCACACGGGCGACGTGGAGCGCGGGGTGGACTTCGCGCAGCGGATCGACACCGGCATGTTCCATGTGAACGACGGAACCGTGCACGACGAGCCGCTCGTCGCCTTCGGCGGGCAGAAGCAGTCCGGGATCGGGCGGCTCAACGGCGAGGCGACACTGGAGGCGTTCACCACGCAGAAGTGGATATCCGTGCAGCGGGGGCGCTCTCAGTTCCCGTTCTAGTTGGGGGAAGTTGTGCACATCAGGAACGTACGGGTCGCCGCGGGCGCTCTGGCCGTCGTGGCGGTGCTCGCCGTGGGCGGGTGCAGTGGCGGCGGGGACGACGACAGCGGCGGCAGCAGCGACGCGGCCAAGGATCAGAGCAAGGGCTCGGGCTCGGGCGAGAGCGATGGGGCGGGCAAGAGCACGCCTTCCAGCGGGAGTTCGTCCGCCGGCCCCGGTTCTTTGAAGGACACCGAGGGCGTCTGGAAGGCGTCCGCCGGTGGAAAGCCCGTCGTCCTGGTCGTCGGCGAGAACCAGGCCGCGCTGACCACCGCCGACGGGCATCTGTGCACCGGGACCCTGGCGGGCGCCGACAAGCCGACGCTCGCGCTCAGGTGCGCGGACGGGAACACCGACCGCACGAAGGGCGCGGTCGAGTCCAACGACGGCAGCACGATGCGGATCTCGTGGGACGCGGGTCAGAAGGACACGTTCAAGAAGTCCACGTCCAAGGGCGGCGAGCTGCCGACCTCCCTGCCCAGCGGCCTCCCGACGAACTGAGTCGCCGCCCGTCACCTCTGGTCGGTCGACTCCCGGGTCATCGGCGGTGCGTCGGTGTCGAGGGCGTAGGAGAGTTCCTCCAGCGTTTCGAGGAACAGCGCCGCCCCGCGACGCACCACCCGGTCCGGGACGCCCTCGCCGTCCCACGCGTCGAGGGCCTCGCGGACCGGCTTCCAGCGCGGGATCCGGCGCTCGCGGATGGCCTGCGCGCCGTCGCGGGTCGCGGCGCGCAGCGCGTCGGCGAGCGCGTCGGCGGCGGGCACCGGGGTCGCGCCGCGCTCCGGCAGGTGCGCCTCCATCAGCATCACGACGCGGCCGATGTGGTGCAGGGCGTGCGCGGCCTCGTCGGCGGCGGCGTTGGAGAGGCCGCGGTGGCGTACGGGTTCCGTCTTGGCGCGGGCCGCGGCCTGCTCCCAGGCGATGTGCGCGTCACGGGCCTTCAGCAGGGCCTCGCGCACGTCCGGGCAGCTCTTGCCCGCGGGGCTCGCGTAGTGGGCGACGACCGCGGCGGCGTACTCGCCGAGCGCGGCCAGCCAGTCGGCGAGCCGGGTGCGCAGGCGCGGGGTCTCCCAGGCCGGGTACAGGGCGTACGACAGCATCGCGAGTACGCCGCCGACGAGTGTCAGCACGACGCGTTCGGGGACCGTCTGGCTCCACTCCTCGCCGCCCATGCCGAGCAGGAACACCACGTACATGGCGATGCAGCACTGGGAGGCGAGCTGTCCCGTGCGCATCAGCAGGTACATCAGCCCCGCGAACACCACGGCGAGTGCGGCGGAGAGATATGTGCCGGGGTGCGCGGCCTGGAGGATCCCGGTCGCCAGGGTGACGCCGACGAGCGTGCCGCAGAAGCGGGCCACCGCCCGTGAGTACGTCTGCGAGAAGTCGGGGCGCATGACCATCACGGCCGACATCGGCGCCCAGTAGCCGTGTCCGAACGGGAGTACGTCGCCGATGAGATACCCGGCGACGGCGACCGCGGCCACGCGATTCGCATGCCGCAGCACCGGGGACCCTGGCCGGGCCTCGCGGCGGATGGCGCGGACGGCGACGGGCAGCAACTGAAAGATACTGGGCCGCCGCAAGGGCTGAGCGGGTACCGGGGCGGGGGCCGGGGCGGGTACCGGGGCGGGTACCGGGGCGGGCGGCACCGGTACCGGCGGCTCCGGGGCGGGGGCCACATCATCGGCGCGCGGCACCGGGGGCCGCCTTGCCCACCCTGCCGCCCCAGGCGGCAGATTGCCCAAGGCGGGGGCGGCGGCATCGCCCCCTTCGACGTCGGCGGGGTCGGGCAAATCAAGCCCCTGCGGCGATTGAGCAGCGGGACCCGGGGCGGAGCCCCGGCTTTCCAGCCCCGCCGGCGATTGAGGCGCGGGGCCCGGGGCGGAGCCCCGTGGCGTGGGGGCGGCGCCGCCTGCCGTTTCCACCACGTCGCGGAGGAGAGAGCCCAGACGGGTGGCCGCCCGTTGCGGAGGCCCGGACAGAATCACCCCGGTATCCGGGGACCGGAACGCTGCCACCGCCCCCGGCGGAATCCTCACCGGCGCCCCCCGCCGAATCGCCCTCGCCGCAGCATCAAGAATCTCCCCCGCCGCGGCCAGCAACTCCCGCACACGATCCCGCTCCACCCCCTCCTCCGGCACCCCCACCGCCGGATCCGCGAGCGACGCCAGCACCGGCCGGATGCGCTCCGCGAGCCCCCGCGTACCGTGCAATTGCGCGGGCCGCGTCCGCGCCTGCCTCGGCGTGAGCGCCGCCGCGTTCCGCGCCAGCATCAGCGGCTCCGGATCGAACGCGGCGACCGGATCGTGCCGCAGCCGCCGCGCGTAATCCGCCTCCGCCGCGAGCGCGTCCGCGAGGGCGTCGCGGTGCGCTCCCCATCTGCGTACGGGGAAGAGGATCACCAGCGAGGCCTGAACCAGGCCGCCGAAGGCCATCATCGCCGCGTGCCCCGCGGCCTCCGCGAGCGTCGTCGGCAGGGTGATGGTCACGAGCATCATCGCGACGTTCGACGAGGCCATGATGCCGATGGTCGGCCCCGCCGCCCAGGCGAGTCCGGCGAGATACGTCCACAGCGCGAGCAGCGGCAGGAAGAAGACGAGGTGGGAGCCGGTGAGGTAGCCGACGAACGTCGAGATGCCGAGGCTCGCGCCGGAGGCGAGCGCGAGTTCGGGACGTGGCCGCCAGCTGCGCTGGAACGTGGCGATCGCCGCCTGGAACGCGCCGAAGGCGGAACCCGCCGCCACCGCGGGACCGAACAGCGACAGGCTCACCGCGAGCACGATCGCGAGCCCCACGGCGCCGCGCAGGGCGATCAGCGGTTCGAGGCGCTTGCGCTCCACGGTCAGGCCCGAGCGCGTGGTCACCTGCAACGCCCGGAACCAGCTCATTCCGCCAGAATACGGGCATCAGCCACTTCGGACGCCAGGGCCCTACTTCCCTTCGCGGAGCACCAGATCCAGGAGCCCGGGAAACCGGGCGTCGAACTCGGCGCGGCGCAACCGGTTGAGGCGCCTGGGCCCGGCGTCCCGCTGCTCCAGCAGGCCCGCCTCGCGGAGTACGGAGAAGTGCCGGCTCAGCGTCGCCTTGGTGACCGGCACGTCGAAGGTGCCGCAGGTGCGCTCCCAGTCGACGGCCCCGGCCAGCTCGCGGACGAGCGTGCGGCGCACCGGGTCGGCGAGCGCGACGAGCGCCGCCTCCAGGGAGACATCCGCCGGTGCGACATGCACCGGCGCCGCCCGGTGCCCACTCGCCGTACCTTCCGCCGCGGCCATGCCGTCCTCCCTGAAGACTCTTCCAAGACTCTTTGAACACCCTTGCCGAGTGTTCGATGCCGTACGTACACTCCGAATGTTCGTAGATCATCAAACACTCTAGTGCCCCGTCAATGCCCCGCCGCCCAGTGGAGGAGCCCGTCATGCCCCTGCCCCCGCCCGCGTCCCAGCAGTCTCCCGTCCGTGTGGGCATCGTCGGCCTCTCCGCCAAGCGCGGCTGGGCCGCCAGGGCCCATCTGCCCGCGCTGCGCCGGCTGAACGGCTTCGAGGTGCGCGCGCTCTCCGCGAGCAGCGCCGACTCCGCGCGGGCCGCCGCCGAGAAGTACGGCATCGCCCACTCCTTCGGTACGGCCGCGGAGCTCGCCGCGTCCGACGAGGTCGACCTCGTCGTGGTCACCGTCAAGGTTCCCGACCACCGGGAGATCATCGAGTCCGCCCTCGCCGCGGGGAAGGCGGTGTTCTCCGAGTGGCCGCTGGGCGTCGGAGTCGCGGAGGCCGAGAAGCTGGCCGCACTCGCCGCCGAGCGCGACCTTCGCACCTTCACCGGGCTCCAGGCACGGTCCGCCCCGCTCGTGCGGCACCTGCGCGACCTGATCGCGGACGGCTACGTAGGCGAGGTGCTGTCCACCAGCATGGTGGCGTCCGCGCGCGGCTGGGGAGCGGAGGTGCCGGAGGGCTCCGCGTATCTCCTGGACCGGTCCACCGGGGCGAACATGCTGACCATCCCGTTCGGCCACACGCTGGACGGGCTGACCTCGGTACTCGGCGACTTCGACAGCGCGACTCAGGTCAGCGCCGTCACCGCCATCCGGCGCAGCGAACTCACGGACTCCCACGGCACCGTCCACCGGCCCGACGTCCCCGACCAGGTGGTGCTCGGCGGGGTGCTCGCCTCCGGCGCGGTGGCGTCCGTGCACTTCCGGGGCGGCACGTCGCGGGGCACGAACTTCCACTGGGAGATCAACGGAACCGAGGGCGACCTGGTCGTGACCGGCGACACCGGGCATCTGCAAATGGGCGAGTACACGATCGCGGGAGCGCGCGGTTCGGACGCCGAGCTCGCTCAACTCGCCGTCCCCGAACGCTACTTCGATCCCGAGCTCGCGGAGCTGCGCGGCACCGACGCGTACAACGTCGGCGCCGCCTACACCCAGCTCCGCCGCGACCTGGCCGACGGCACGTCCGTCGTCCCCGACTTCGCGCACGCCGTCCGCCACCACCGGCTGCTCGACCGCATCGAACGCGCGGCACGCTGAGGCTGCCGCCTGGAGTCCGGCCCTAGGGAAGGCGCGGCTGCCCGTCCAGGCGGGCCCGCTGCGCCGCCTCGGTGCCCTCGGCCCAGCCCGCCCCGTCGGTGACGCCCCTCACCCGCGTCGTCACGGTCTCGGGGAACATCTCCTCGGCCCGCCCCGCGACCGCAACGTCCCGCGCGGCGAGCACCGGCAGGACCTCGTCCGCCTCATCCACCTCACCCGTCACCCGCTCGGCGACGGCGGCGAGCCGGTCCCCGATCCGGTGCGCGTACGCGGCGAGGAACGACTGCCGGAAGGTCTTCGTACGCTTCCTGCCGCCCGCCCGCTGCTCGGCCTCGGCGCGCGTCATCGCGGCGGTGGCCTGCACGAGCAGCGACGTATGAAGCACCTCCACAGCCTCCAGATCCGCCTCGAATCCGACCACCGTCGAGAACCCGAACGCCGAGTTCCACACCGCGCGACAGCGATTGGCGCCCGCCACCGCGTCGAGGAGAACCGCCTTCGCCGTCTCGTAGGGGGCGTCGACGCCGATCCGGCAGGCGGCGGGCGCGTCCTTCGTGTGCGTACGGGAGGCGAGCAGCGCCTCGTCGACCGAGTGCCGGGCCATCAGCTCCTGCGCCTTCGCCGACAGCGCCTCCGCCTCCGGCGGGTACCCGGTCCGCTCCGCCTTGGCGAGCAGCGCGCGGATCCTCGCCAGGGCGCGCGGCTCACCCGCCACCGGCACGGTGATCGACTCACCGGGTACCGGGCCGACCGGCTCGATCGCGGGCAGTCGCGCCAGCAGCCGGTACAGCTCCAGGGCGGTGGTGGCGCCCGAGAACCGGTCCACGCGCGCGTACTCCTCCACCGACAGCTCGGCAAGGTCGGCGAGCTGGGCGGCCCAGCGCGGCGGCAGGTTCTCGTACCGCTCGGTCTCGGTGCGGATCAGACGGGCCGCGAGCCGTTCGTGGGCGGCATCAAGGCCCTCCTCCCGTACGACCATCCGCAGCACGTCGGCCGGCTGCCAGCCGCGCTCCCAGGCCCGCCGCATGAACTCCCGCCCCCGCAGGGCGAGTTCGGTGTCCGCGGACGGGTCGGCGGCGAGCAGCGAAGCACCGGTGTCGAGGTCGCCGCCGTCGTGGAGGGCGGCGGCGAAGGCCCGCTCGACCGTGCTGTCACTGCTCGTACCACTCATACGGCCATGATCTCAGCCGTGGCGGGAGGCGGGAGAGAGCTAACGGCTCAGCGACTCGACGATCAGCTCGGCGGCCCGCTTCACCAGCGGGCTGTCGCCCTCGGCGTCCTCGTCCGGCTTGGTCGACAGGACCGAGAGGATCACCGGCGCCCCGTCCGGCGTCCAGGCGATGCCGACGTCGTTGGCGGTGCCGTACGAGCCCGTGCCGGTCTTGTCGCCGAGCACCCAGTCGGCGGGCAGGGCCGCGCGGAACCGTTCACCACTGGTGGTGTTGGCGAGCAGCCAGCGGGTCAGCCGGTCGCGGTCGGCGGGGGCGAGGGCGTCGCCGAGGACCAGCCGCGCGTACGTCGTGCCGATCGCGCGGGGCGTGCTGGTGTCGGTGACGCGGCCCGGTTCGGCCGAGTTCAGCTCGGGCTCCCAGCGGTCGAGGCGGGTCGTGCGGTCACCGGTCGAGCGGGCGAAGCGGGTGACGGCGGTTGGGCCACCGAGGTACTTCATAAGGAGGTTGGCCGCCGTGTTGTCGCTGTACGAGATCGCGGCGCCGCACAGCTCCGAGACGGTCATGCCGTGCGCGAGGTTCTCCGGCTTCCCGGTGACGGGGGCGCCGCCCGCGCGGTCGATGTCTGCCTGCGTGTAGTGGACGCGACGAGCCAGGAACTCGCCGTCCTTGTCGAGGTCGCGCAGCACGGCGGCGACGGCGAGCGTCTTGAACGTGGAGCACATCGGGAAGCGTTGGTCGGCGCGGTGCCGGATGGTGCGCCCGGTACCGATGTCGTGCGCGAACACGCCGAGTCGGGCGCCGTGCCGGCGCTCAAGTGCGGTGAAGCGGCCATCGGCCGACTCGGCGTGCGCACCACCGGTCGCCGCTCGGGCGGTGGCGGTACCGGCGAACGCGGTGGCGCCGATGGCGGTCGCTGTGGTGAGGATGGCGCGGCGGGTGGTGGACACGGTGTGGGGTGGCCCTTTCTTCGCGACGACGATCTTTCGACCGGTACGAGCACGGATACGCGTACGAGTCCGAATACGAGGACAGTCCTGCCCACCCGATCGGTTGCGACCCACCGGGACAGCAGGGGCCACCGGGATACCAGGGGCCACCGACATCCCAGAGGTCACCGAGGTGCCAGAGGCCTCCGCGACATGCGAGGCTCGGGGGCATGAGAGTGGCACTGGCGCAGACCGACTGCGAACTCGGCGAAGTGGACGCCAACCTGGAGACGGCCCGCGAACAGATCGCGCAGGCCGGCGACCAAGGCGCGGACCTGGTCGTCTTCCCCGAACTGAGCCTGCACGGCTACCACCTGGGCGGCCTGAAGTCGGACACGTCGATCGCCACGAACGATCCGCGACTGCTCGGCCTCACGTCCCCGGACGGCCCGGACGTCATGGTGGGCCTGCACGAACACACCAGCCTGCGCGCGTACAACACCTCCGCCTACTACGCGGGCGGCGCCCTGCTGCACGCCCACCGCAAGCTGTACCTCCCGAACTACCTGGCCTGGGAGGAGCGCAAGCACGTCAGCCCCGGCCAGCACTCCCGCGCGTACGACCTGCCCGGCGACCACGGCAGAGCGGCGACGCTGGTCTGCAACGACGCGTGGCAGCCGGTGCTTCCGTGGCTGGCGGTGCAGGACGGCGCGGAGATCCTGTTCGTCCCCGCGAACAGCGCGGCGACGCTCGACCCGGAGGCCATGGACACCACCCTCTACTGGGACACCCTCCTCTCCTACACGGCCAAGATGCTCCAGTGCTGGGTCGTCTTCGTGAACCGCGTCGGCAACGAGAACGGGGCGTCCTTCTGGGGCGGCTCCCGCGTCGTCGACCCGCGCGGCACGGTGGTGGCGCAGGCGCCACAGTGGGAACCGGGCCTCGTAACGGTCGACATCGACGTCCACGAGGCCCGCCGCCAACGCAGAGCGGTCCCTCTGGTGGCGGAAGCCCGCCTGGGCTTGATCGACCGCGAGGTCCGCCGCCTGATCGACGAGGGCGGCGACAGCTAGTCAACGACCGGGCCAATCAAGCCCTGCGGGGGTTGAGCAGCATCTTTCAATCCCCCGCGACGATCGAGCAGCCCTTTTTTCCCGCAGGGGCTTGAGCCAACCAAGCAGGCCTTTCAAGCCCCCGCGGGGGTCGAGCCAATCAAGCCCCTGCGGCGTTTGAGCAGGCTTTTCAAGCCCTTGCGGCGATTGAGCAGCGGGGTCCGGGGCAGAGCCCCGAGGCCGCAACGCCGTCGCAGCACACACGTTGTCAGTGCCTGATGTGACACTCGGCTACGTGACCGAACGATGGGCCCTCGCCCCCACCGAGCACGGCGGAACGCACCTCGTTCCGCTACGCCCGGACGGCCTCCCCGCCGGACCGATCACCCACGAACCGAACCTCGCGGCAGCACTCCGCTCCCACCCGGAGGTCACCCGCTGGGTCTGGCGCGACACCCACGCCGTATACCCCCACCTGCTCGCCGCCGGCATCCGTATCGACCGCTGCTACGACATCGAGGCCGCCGAAAACCTCCTCCTCGCCCACGAGGGCCGGCACGGCGACCCCCACTCCGCCGCGGCGGCCCTCGCCAGACTCAAGGGCGCCCCGGTCCCACCCGACCCGCCACCCCGCGTCGCCGCCCCCGGCTCCCAGTCGTCCCTCTTCGAACCCCGCCCACCCGTGGACGTACCGCTCACGGACCTCATCGACGTGTACGCGGATCAGCAGCGCCGCCACGAGGCCACCGGGCAGCCCGGTCGCATGCGCCTGCTCACCGCCTCCGAGTCGGCAGGCATGCTGGTGGCCGCCGAAATGCACGCGGCGGGCCTGCCGTGGCGGGCGGACGTGCACCGCGCGGTCCTCGCCGAACTCCTCGGCGAGCGCTACGGAGGCGGCGGCGAGCCGCGCCGCCTGGCCGAGCTGGCGGACGAGGTGTCGGAGGCGTTCGGCAGACCGGTGCGCCCCGACCTCCCCGCCGACGTCATCAAGGCCTTCGCCCACGCCGGCATCAAGCTCACCTCCACGCGCCGCTGGGAGATCGAGACCATCGACCACCCCGCCGTAGCACCGCTCATCGAGTACAAGAAGCTCTACCGGATTTACACGGCGCACGGCTGGTCCTGGCTGCAGGACTGGGTCAGGGACGGCCGTTTCAGACCCGAGTACCTGCCGGGCGGCACGGTCTCGGGCCGGTGGACGACGAACGGCGGCGGCGCCCTGCAGATCCCCAAGGTCATCCGCCGCGCGGTGGTCGCCGACCCGGGCTGGCGACTCGTCGTGGCGGACGCCGACCAAATGGAGCCCAGGGTCCTCGCCGCGATCTCCCGCGACCCCGCGTTCATGGACGTCTCGGGCCAGGCCGCCGACCTCTACCAGGCGGTCTCCGACCGGGCGTTCGCCGGTGACCGCACCCAGGCCAAGCTCGCGGTCCTCGGCGCCATATACGGCCAGACCTCGGGCGACGGCCTGAAGAACCTGGCCCTGCTGCGACGCCGCTTCCCGAAGGCGGTCGCGTACGTCGACGAGGCGGCACGCGCGGGCGAAGAGGGCCGCCTCGTCCGCACCTGGCTCGGCCGCACCTGCCCACCCGCCGCCGGCTCCGCCGAGCCCGACGAAGCCGGCATCCCCCAGGACGATCCCGGCCAGCCCACGGACACCACCGGCCCGACGCCCGGATACGGGTACTCCTCATCGAACTCCCGCGCCCGCGGCCGCTTCACCCGCAACTTCGTCGTACAGGGCAGCGCCGCCGACTGGACCCTCCTCGTCCTCGCCGCACTGCGCCGCGAACTCACGTACATGGCAGCCGAGTTGGTCTTCTTCCAACACGACGAGGTGATCGTGCACTGCCCGGCCGAGGAGACAGACCGCGTGACCGAGGCGATCCACGAAGCAGCCGACCTGGCAGCCCGCCTCACCTTCGGCGAAACCCCGGTCCGCTTCCCGTTCACGGTGGCGGTGGTGGAGTGCTACGCGGACGCCAAGTGACGCACACCGGCATGAGTTCGCCGACACCTTGCCGCGCGGCCTGCTCGACCCGCCAGTAGAAGGCGATACCGGCCTTGGCGTACTGGTCCGTCTTCACGATCCGTCCGCGCGGCCCTTCCGTGGCAAGGGGAGTTCCTGCCACTTCGATCACCGGCCGGGCGCCATGACGGTTGGTGGAGCGTCGGGCCGGCACGTGGCATCCACGGAGCCGGAAGCCCGAAGCCGGGCCGATCCCGGAGGCTAGCGGGTGAGGACGGCGCGTACGTCTTTTCCCCCCTGGCGGGAGGGATTGACGGTGACGGTGCGGGCGAGAAATCGCACCAGGGGCCACCCCAACCCGCCCCCGGCCCCGTTCAGATCCGCCGGGCGCTCCCGCGGTGTTGCGTGGCTGGGGTCCCGGACGGTGATCTCCAGGGTGGTGCGGTCCGCGGCCAGGCGCAGGGCGGTGAGACCTCCTGCGTGCCGCAGTGCGTTGCTGACCAGTTCGGAGACCACGAGTACCGCATTGTCGATGGACTCGGGGGTCGGGGCGGGCGAGAGTTCCGCGGAGAATCTGCGCATGTCGTGGCGCGCCTGAGTCGCCGTGGCCGGGCACGTCGTGTGCTGAACACGCTCGGTTCGCCGGCCCATGATCTGTGACTGGCCCATGTGCTGAACCTCCATAGCGGGGAAGCCTGGTCTCGTGAACCATCCTTCTGCCCCGATCGGCCGGTCCAACTCCGTTCCCGGGCGCCCGTGTGAGGCGAACGTTGCGGGTGGTGCGGCGCCGACCGTGTACTGACACGGCCGCCTGGAAAGTGGCAGAGTGGGTGAATGCGCCCACGCTCTATTACGGACCCCCAGGAGCTGGCGGACATCGCCACCGAGGTCACAGGGCTGCTCGGCGCACTTCGGGGCAGGGCGCCTGTCCCTTCACGACAGTGCTGAGGGGCGGGCCTTCGGCAGCCAGGAACCGTACGGGCAGTACGCGGCGTTGGACGGTGCGGTGCACCTCCACCTGCCCGTGACCGTACGCGGCGACAGACTGGGCATCCTCACCGTTCGACTCCCCAAGCACAGATGCACGCCCCAGGCCGTCGACGAGCTAACGGACCTCGCCGCGTTCCTGGGGCACGAAATCGTCGTGGCCGAACGCGACACCGACCTCTACCTCCAGGCCCGCCGCGTCAACCGGCTCACCCTCGCCGCCGAGATGCAGTGGCAGCTTCTCCCCGGACGCTCCTGCTCCCGCGAGGAGTACGCCATCGGCGCCCAGTGGGAGCCGGCCTATGCCATCTACGGTGACAACTTCGACTGGGCCACGACCGAGGACACCCTCACCCTGTCCATCACCAACGGCATGGGCGAGGGCATCCAGGCCTCCCTCCTGACCAACCTCGCGGTCAACGCCCCGCGCAACGCACGCCGCGCGGGCATCGACATCGCCGACCAGGCAGCCCTCGCCGACCAGGCCCTCTACGCCCAGCACCAAGGCCGACAGCACGTCTCGACCCTGCTGCTCTCCTTCGACCTCGCGACCGGCAGAGCCCAGGTGGTCGACGCGGGCTCTCCGCAACTGTGGCGTCAGCGCGGCAAGGTCATAGAACGGGTCCCCTTCGACGCGCAGCTCCCGCTCGGCATGTTCGAGGACACTCCCTATGTGCCCCAGGACTTCGAGGCGCGCCCCGGCGACCGGCTGATCATCGTGAGCGACGGTGTGTACGCCACCGCCGGTCGGGACGCCGAGGCGTACGGCGAACGTGCACTCGCGCGCGCCATCCAGGCCGCCGGCCTGCTGCCGGCCGCAGCCGTTCCCCGCGCTGTCCTGCGCGAACCGGCCGAACACCGGGGCGACACCGCGACCGACGACGAACTGGCCGTCTGCCTCGACTGGTTGGGCCGCAGCAGCCCCACCGCACATTGAGGACCGGCGGCATACGGCTCCGTGTACGCGCTGAGCCGACTCCGGCCTGACGACAAGGTCCCTCCCGGGCAAGGGACTCCCCGCACTGCTACGGGCCAAGCGCCCCTGATCCGCGGTCTCCGGCCGGCCCGCCCGCAGGAGGAGCAGTCTTCGTGACCTTGGCACCGGAGCGAACGCCGCCCGTGAACCGGGCCCAACTCCAGCCCTCTCGGCCCTTGTTGTGGGTGCCGGCCGGAGCCCGCTTCTCCGTCCCCTCGGCGCGTGGGCGCCACCAGTGGGCGCGGCGCGGATGCAGGGCCCGGCCGAGCCCGCGGCCGAGAACGAGATATCCGAGGAAGGCGCCGGCCGCGTTGAGGATCACGTCATCGATGTCGAACGCCCGGCCGGTGACCATCAGGCCCTGGGCGATCTCGACGGTGAGCATCAAGAACGCCGTCATGAGCACCACCCGGACGAAGCCCCGGGTACGAGGGAAGAGCACCGGCAGCAGCAAACCGAACGGCACCCCGAGGAGAACGTTCCCGCCGACCTGCTTGATCGTGTCCCGCCAGTCGGGCTGCTCGAAGTACAGACGAATCGAACTACCGGGATGCAGGTTGGTGTGTGTCAACGTCACTGACGAGGCTGACGGGACGAGAGTGACCTTCGCCAGCGCGACGGCAAACGCCACCATGCAGACGAAGCCGATCGCCATGACGAGACCACGGATCAGCCGCCAACCCCAAGTGCGCTGCCGCAGGCGCGGTTCAGTGTCCATGCGGAGCCGGATACCCCGGAGTTGATCCCACACACGCCGAGGGACCGAACACCGACTCCCGGTGCCGACGCCCAACATGCCGAAAATATCGGCGAGTTACCGCCGAGGGCGTCCCCGGGTCGGCTGCTGCGAGCGCCGCAGCTTTGCGCCGAAAGACCGACTCAAGAGAGTCCGGTTGACACATCGGGCGACCTGGCCGTCACCCAGCGCCGCGCAGAAGTGTCAGTGCCTCGCGGCCGGCGAACGTCGCCGCCTCCGGCCTCCCGCACAAGAAGCCCCGGGCATGAAAAAACCCCAGGTCACGGCGAGTGAGTCCTGGGGCTTCTCCGGAGCCGCCTTCGGGATTCGAACCCGAGACCTACGCATTACGAGTGCGTTGCTCTGGCCATCTGAGCTAAGGCGGCGCCGCCGCGCGCACCGGAGTGCGTCAGCAACGGGGTCAATCCTACACGCTCCAAAGGCGTGCTCCGCACAGCCTTTATGGCCGGGGCACATGCACTACGAGCAGCGCTTTCCGTCGGCCGGAGGGGTGCCGGTCAGGAGGTAGTCGTCGATCGCTCCGTCCACGCAGTCGCTGCCGCGGCCGTACGCGGTGTGGCCGTCGCCGTCGTACGTGAGGAGGTGGCCGGAGGAGAGCTGGGCGGCTAGGGACTTCGCCCAGCGGTAGGGGGTCGCCGGGTCGCGGGTGGTGCCGGCCACGACGATGGGGGCGGCGCCGTCGGCAGTGATGCGGTGGGCTTCGCCGGTCGCCTTCACCGGCCAGTAGCCGCAGTTCAAGGAGGACCAGGCTAGGCCCTTGCCGAAGACCGGGGAGGCCTTCTCGAAGTCGGGGAGCGCCTTCTCGACCTCCGCGGGCGAGGCGAAGGACGGCGGCTGGTCCAGACAGTTCACCGCGGCGTTGGCGAACATCATGTTCGAGTACGTGCCGTCCGGCTCGCGCTCGTAGTAGCTGTCGGAGAGCGCGAGCAGGCCCGCGCCGTCCTTGTGCTTCATGGCCGCGGTGAGGGCCTCGCGCAGCTGCGGCCAGGCCCCCTCGTCGTACATCGCCGCGATCACGCCGGTCGTGGCGAGGGCCTCGCCGAGTTTGCGGCCCTTCTCGTCGCCGGTGCCGATCGGTGCGCGGTCGAGGGTCGTGAAGAACTTCTTGAGGCGCTTGCCCGACTGGTCGGGGGTGCCGGTGCCGAGGGGGCAGCCGGAGCGCTTCGCACAGTCCTTCGCGAAGGACTTGAACGCCGTCTCGAAGCCCGCGGTCTGCTGCTCGTTCATGTCGCGCGCGGACAGGGACGGGTCCATCGCGCCGTCGAGCACGAACCGGCCGACCCGCTCCGGGTACAGGCCCGCGTACGTCGCCCCCAGGAACGTCCCGTACGACGCGCCTACGTAGTTCAGCTTCTTGTCGTCGAGCGCCTCACGTACGAGGTCCATGTCGCGGGCCGCCTCGACCGTGGAGACGTGCGGCAGAACCCGCCCCGACGTGCGGTTCGACGTCTCGCAGCCGGCGCCGAACCCCTTGTAGGCGGCGCTCAGGCGGGCCCGCTCGGCCTTGTCGTCCGGGGTGACGTCGGTCTGTGTGTACGTGTCCATCCGCTTGCCGTCGAGGCAGGTGACCGGCTCGCTGCGGGCGACGCCGCGCGGGTCGACGGCGACCATGTCGTAGCGGGCGCGGACCTTCTCCGGGTAGCCGATGCCCGCGTACGACTGGAGGTAGCCGATCGCCGAGCCGCCGGGGCCGCCCGGGTTGACCAGGAGCGAGCCGAGGCGCTTGCCGGGGCCCGTGGCCTTCTTCCGGGAGACGGCGAGGTCGATGTCGCCGGCGGACGGCTTGTCGTAGTCGAGCGGCGCCTTGAAGGTGGCGCATTCGAACCCGGGCACGCCGCACTCGTGCCACTTCGGGGCCTGGTCGTAATACGGGGCCAGATCGGCCGGCGTGGCGCGGGGCAGCGCGGCGAGCGAGGAATCCGGGGCACCCGAACTGCCCGAAGCGCAGGCGGAGATGGCAGCGAGCAGCAGCCCACCGGCGACGGCGAACACCGCGGGTCGGCGGCGTGGGGCGAGGGGGTGACGCCTGAAGTCCATCGGCCGAGCGTAACGCTCCGCGTCGAACTGGTCACCTTGCGTGCCTTCTTTAAGCCCCTGCGGCGATTGAACAGGCATTTCGCGCCCCGCCGGCGTTTGAGGCGCGGGGTCCGGGGCGGAGCCCCGTGGCGTAGGAGGACGCCTAGCCCGCGCGCAGCGCCACCGTCATCGCCTCCACCGCCAGGAGCGGCGCCACATTCCCGTCCAGCGCGACCCGGCACGCCCCGATCGCCTCGATCCGCCGCAGCGTCGACTCCGGCGACGTACTACGGGCGACCCGCTCCAACGTGTCCTGGATCTCCACGTTGGCGAGGTCCACGCGCGAGCCGAGCTGCATCGCGAGCACATCCCGGTAGACGACCGTCAACTCGGTGAGCGCCAGGTCGAGGCTGTCGCGCTGCGAGCGCGTGCGGCGCCGCTTCTGCATGTCCTCGAGGTCCTTCATCGCTCCGGCGGTGCCGCGCGGCATCCGCCCGCCGCTCTGCGCGCCGAGCGCCGCCTTCAGCTCGTCCGTCTCCTTGGTGTCGACCTCTTCCGCGAGCTGCTTGGAGTCCTCGGCGGCCGCGTCCACCAGCTCCTGTGCCGACTTGAGGCAGCCGCCGATCTCCTCGACGCGCAGCGGCACCTTCAGGACGGCGGCCCGGCGCTCCCGCGCGCGCGGGTCCGTGGCCAGGCGGCGGGCCCGCTCAATGTGGCCCTGCGTGGCGCGGGAGACGGCAGCCGCGACGTCCGGCTCGATACCGTCACGCCGCACGAGCATGTCGGCGACCGCGGAGACGGCGGGCGTACTCAGGGTGAGCAGGCGGCAGCGGGAGCGGATCGTCGGCAGTACGTCCTCCACCGAAGGTGCGCACAGCAGCCACACGGTGCGCGGGGCCGGCTCCTCCACCGCCTTCAGGACCGCGTTCGCCGACTTCTCGTTGAGCCGCTCGGCGTCCTCCACGAGGATCACCTGCCAGCGGCCGACCGCCGGTGACGTGTACGACTTGCGGACCGTGTCACGCATGTCGTCGACGCGGATCTGGGTGCCGACCGCCGCCACCGTCGACACGTCCGCGTGCGTGCCGAGGAGTGCGGTGTGGCAGCCGTCGCAGAACCCGCAGCCGGGGGCTCCGCCGAGGGCGCGGTCCGGGCTGACGCACTGGAGGGCCGCCGCGAACGCGCGGGCCGCGGTCTCCCGCCCGGCGCCCGGAGGGCCGGTGAACAGCCAGGCGTGGGTCATCTTCGACGCGGTCGGTGGCGGGGTCTTGGCCGTTGTCGCCGTCACCAGGGCGTCCGCGTCCCGCGCGGCCGCGGCCAGCTCCGCGATCACGCGGTCCTGACCGACCAGGTCGTCCCATACGGCCATGCGGTCACCGTCCCTTTCGCCACCCGAACCCGACTCCAGCCATTGTGCCGGGCTCCACTGACATCCCGTTACGGCCGACCGCCCCACACCACGGGGCTCCGCCCCGGACCCCGCGGGCTCACGTCCGAAAGGCGGGCTTGATTGGCCCACCTTTACCGGCGTCGACGACCCCGGCTGTCGTCCTCGTCCTGCCCGCCGAGAAGCTCGTCCGCCAGCGACGGCAGGTCGTCCAGCGGCGTCTCCTCCGCCCAGTCGGGCCGGGGCCGCCGCGGCTTGCCGTTCTCGTCGACCTGGGGCAGCTCCGCCGTGCGCTCGTTGGGGCTGTCCGGGCCGGGAGCGGTGGGCCGCTCGTCGCGGAAGTAGCCGCTCGGCACCCGGTCCGCCGGCTCGGACACCTGCGGAAGGACCGCCGTCTCGTCCGCCGGGCCGGGCGCGGGCGGCTGCGGCAGCTGCGTCGTCTCCTCGGCGTCCTCCGCGTCCTCCGCGTCCCGCACCTTCGGCAGCACGGTGGTCTCGTCGGTGTCCTGCACCTTCGGCAACACCGTGGTCTCGTCGGCGTCGGGCCGCACGATCGGCGTCGGCACGGTCGTCTCGCTGTCCACCACCCCGGCGCCCGACACCCTGTCATCCGACGCCCTGCCGCCCGACGCCCCGGCACCGCGCGCCCCGCCGCCCGGCTCCCCGTCGCCCGGCGCCTCGCTCGGCAGCTCGACCTTGCGGAGGTTCGCGGTCGGCGCGCCCGCGCTGCGCTGCGCCTGCTCCGCGGCCTGGGCCGCGAGCCGCCGCGCCTCTTCAGCACGCAGCAGCGCCTCTTCGGCCTTGCGCTGCTTCTCCAGGCGCCGCTCCTCGGCCTCGGCCCGCAGCCGCGCCTCGTCCTCCGCCTGCTTACGAAGTCGCTCCTGCTCGGCGGCGCGGACCTCTTCCTCGGCCTTGCGGCGGGCCCGCTCCTCCTCGGCCTTGCGGCGCTCCTCCTCGGCGCGCTGCCGCGCCTCCTCGGCCTTCCGTTCGGCCTCCAGGCGCTGCGCCTCCTCCAGCTCGCGGCGCTTGCGCTCCTCCTCCTCGGCGCGCAGCTTGGCGAGCTGTTCCTGGCGCTCGCGCTCCAGGCGCTCCTCCTCCGCCTTGCGGGCGGCCTCCTCCTCGGCCTTGCGGCGCGCCTCTTCCTCGGCGGCCTTGCGGGCCTCCTCCTGCGCCTTGACCTCGGCCTCGGAGAGCGGGAGAAGTACGTCGAGCCGGTGCCGGATGACGGTCGTGACGGACTCCGGCTCCTGCCCGGCGTCGACCACCAGGTAGCGACCGGGGTCGCTCGCCGCCAGCGTCAGGAAACCGGATCGCACGCGCGTGTGGAACTCCATCGGCTCCGACTCGAGCCGGTCGGGCGCCTCGGTGAACCGCTCGCGCGCGGCCTCCGGGTCGACGTCGAGCAGCACGGTCAGGTTCGGTACGAGACCGCTCGTGGCCCACCGGTTGATGCGGGCGACCTCGGTCGGCGACAGGTCGCGGCCGGCGCCCTGGTAGGCGACGGACGAGTCGATGTACCGGTCGGAGACGACGACGGCGCCGCGCTCCAGGGCGGGCCGGACGACCGTGTCGACGTGCTCCGCGCGGTCGGCGGCGTAGAGCAGCGCCTCCGCGCGGTGCGAGAGACCGGCGGACGACACGTCCAGCAGGATCGACCGGAGCCGCTTGCCGACCGGCGTCGCACCCGGCTCGCGCGTGACGACGACCTCGTGGCCCTTGCCGCGGATCCACTCCGCGAGCGCCTCGGCCTGCGTCGACTTGCCGGCGCCGTCCCCGCCCTCCAGGGCGATGAAGAAGCCCGTCGCGGCCGGGGCCTGCACCGGGTCATTCCCGCCGCGCAGCGCGTCCCGCAGGTCGTGCCGCAGCGGCACCCCGCTGCGGTCGTCGGCCTTGGCGAGCACGAGCGCGGCGACGGGCAGCAGCAGCGCGCCCACGAGCATCAGCGTGAACGCGGCGCCCCCGTGCGCGAAGACGAACTTTCCGCTCTCCAGGTGGTGCGGCCCGATCAGCGCGGCAAGGACCGGCGCGAGCAGCGCGCCGAGCGCGACGGACACGCGTACGACGGCCTGCAGGTGCTCGGTCGTGCGCGCCCGCCGGCCGTCCTCGCTCTCCTGGTCGAGCAACGCGTGCCCGGTGTTCGCCGCGATGCCCGCGGTGACCCCGGAGAGCGTCACGAGGAGGATCACGCTCGTCACGTCGGGCACCAGGCCCGCCGCGAGAAGTCCGATGCCCGTGAGCGCGATGGCGAGGGCGAAGAGGCGGCGCCGCGAAAGCGCCTGCAGCACCTTGGGCGCCGTGCGGATGCCGACGACGGTGCCGCCGGTCAGGCCGAGCACGAACAGGCCGAACGTGACCGGGCCACCGCCCAGGTCCTTGGCATGCAGCACGGACACGGCGACGGCCGCCGAGATCGCCCCGGCGACGCAGGAGCAGGCGAGCACGAGCAGCCGGATCGCGCCCGTGCGGCCCTTGTCCACGCCTGTGCCGGTGCTGGGCCTGCGCAGCCCCTCCAGCGGCGACCGCGCGCGCGGGGTCTGCGTGGCGGGCAGCTCCAGGAAGAACACGACCGACAGTGAAGCGGCGAAAAGACCCGCTCCCACGTAGGACGACAGCGCCACCTGGTGCGAGGCGAACCAGTCCAAGCCCGCGCCGAGCAGGTTCTGTACGAGGGTCACGACGACGAGGCCGGCCGCGCCCAGCGGCACGGCGACGAAACCGGTGCGCAGCGAGAGCCGCCGCAGCGCGTCCGTGTGGTCGGGCAACGGCCGGACGGCCGCGCCCTCCAGCGGCGGCGGGGGCAGCAGCGCGGGCGCCGCGCTCGCCTTGGCGACGGTCCAGAAACGCTCGGCGACCCCGCCGACGAACGCCGTCACAAGGAGCATCGCCAGCGCGTTGTCCGGCACCCAGTCGATCCACAGGGGGGCGACGATGAGCAGCGCGGCCCGCACTCCGTCGGCGCCGACCATGGTCCAGCGCCGGTCGAGCGGCCCGCCGGGCGTCGTCAGCGAGGTCAGCGGCCCGAGCAGGACGGCGCCGAACAGCAGCGTCGACAGGATCCGCGCCCCGAACACGGCGGCGACGGCGAAGGCCACGCCCCGGTATCCGCCGCCGAACGACTCCTCGGGGATGGCTGTCTGGACGGCCAGCACCACGAGTACGAGCAGCCCGATCACGTCGCCGACTCCGCCGACGAGCTGCGCCGACCACAGTCGCTTCAACTGCGGTACGCGCAGCAATGCGCGCACCGCACGCTCTCGCGAGTCCGCTACCAGGGCGTCGTCGGGGGCCGTGTTGTGGTCCGTTGGCTGCTCGGCACTGGTCATTCGTCCAGCCTATAGGGCCCCGCTGACACACCGAAGGTGTGTTCCCCACGCGAACGCCTCCCCGCATGCATCACGGGGAGGCGTTGGTTCCGCTGAGCCGCCGACTACTCCGCCGGAGCCGTCTTCTTGGCGGCCGTCTTCGCGGTCGTCGTCTTCTTGGCCGCGGTCTTCTTCGCCGTGGTCGTCTTCTTGGCGGCCGTCTTCTTTGCCGCTGTCTTCTTCGCGGCGGTCTTCTTGGCGGGCGCCTTCTTGGCCGCAGTCTTCTTCTTGGCCGGCCCCTTCGCCCGCTTCTCCGCGAGCAGTTCGAACCCGCGCTCCGCCGTGATCTCCTCCACGGAGTCCTCCGAGCGCAGCGTCGCGTTGGTCTCGCCATCGGTGACGTACGCGCCGAAGCGGCCGTCCTTCACCACGACGGGCTTCTCGCTGACCGGGTCGGTGCCGAGCTCCTTCAGCGGCGGCTTGGCGGCCGCGCGACCGCGCTGCTTCGGCTTGGAGTAGATCTCCAGCGCCTCTTCCAGCGTGATGTTGAAGAGCTGCTCCTCGGTCTCCAGGGAGCGCGAGTCCGTGCCCTTCTTCAGGTACGGGCCGTACCGGCCGTTCTGCGCGGTGATGTCGACGCCCTCGGCGTCCTGGCCGACGACGCGCGGCAGCGACATCAGCTTCAGGGCGTCGGCCAGGGTCACCGTGTCGAGCGCCATGGACTTGAAGAGCGAGGCGGTCCGCGGCTTCACCGCGTTCTTGCCCGTCTTCGGGGTGCCCTCGGGGAGCACCTCGGTGACGTACGGGCCGTAGCGTCCGTCCTTGGCGATGATCTGGCGGCCGGTCTGCGGGTCGGCGCCCAGCTCGAAGTCGCCGCTCGGCTTGGCGAGCAGCTCCTCGGCGTACTCCACCGACAGCTCGTCGGGCGCGAGGTCCTCGGGGACGTCGGCGCGCTGGTGGTTCTCGGAGTCGCGCTCGCCGCGCTCGATGTACGGGCCGTAGCGGCCGACGCGCAGCACGATGTCGTTGCCCACGGGGAAGGACGAGACCTCGCGGGCGTCGATCGCGCCCAGGTCGGTCACGAGCTCCTTGAGGCCGCCGAGGTGGTCCCCGTCACCGTTCCCGGCGTCCGCCGCGCCGCCCTGGCCGGCCCCGCTCCCGTCGACCGCACCGAAGTAGAAGCGCCGCAGCCACGGCACGGCCTGCGCCTCGCCACGCGCGATGCGGTCGAGGTCGTCCTCCATGGAGGCGGTGAAGCTGTAGTCGACCAGTCGGCCGAAGTGCTTCTCCAGCAGGTTGACGACAGCGAACGACAAGAAGGAGGGCACAAGCGCCGTCCCCTTCTTGAAGACGTAACCGCGATCCAGGATGGTCCCGATGATGGACGCATACGTAGACGGGCGTCCGATCTCGCGCTCTTCGAGCTCCTTGACGAGCGAGGCCTCGGTGTAGCGCGCGGGCGGCTTGGTGGCGTGCCCGTCGACCGAGATCTCCTCGGCGGACAGGCCGTCGCCCTCGGCGACCTGCGGCAGCCGGCGCTCGCGGTCGTCCAGCTCCGCGTTCGGGTCGTCGGCGCCCTCCACGTAGGCCTTCAGGAAGCCGTGGAAGGTGATCGTCTTGCCGGACGCGCTGAACTCGGCGTCGCGGCCGTCGGCGGACGCGCCACCGATCTTGACCGTGACGCTGTTCCCGACCGCGTCCTTCATCTGGGAGGCGACGGTGCGCTTCCAGATCAGCTCGTACAGCTTGAACTGGTCGCCGGTCAGGCCGGTCTCGGCGGGCGTGCGGAAGCGGTCGCCGGAGGGGCGGATCGCCTCGTGCGCCTCCTGCGCGTTCTTGACCTTGCCGGCGTACGTACGCGGCTTGTCCGGCAGGTAGTCGCTGCCGTACAGCTGCGTGACCTGCGCACGGGCGGCCGCGACGGCCGTGTCCGACAGGGTCGTGGAGTCCGTACGCATGTAGGTGATGAAGCCGTTCTCGTACAGCTTCTGGGCGACCTGCATGGTCGCCTTCGCGCCGAAGCCCAGCTTGCGCGAGGCCTCCTGCTGGAGCGTCGTCGTACGGAACGGGGCGTACGGCGAGCGGCGGTAGGGCTTGGACTCGACGGAGCGCACGGAGAACCGCGTCTGCTCCAGAGCGGCGGCGAGCGCACGGGCGTTCGCCTCGTCCAGTTGCAGCGTGTTCGCCGAACCGGCCTTCAGCTGACCCAGCGAGTCGAAGTCACGGCCCTGCGCGATGCGCTTGCCGTCGACCGCGCTGAGGCGGGCGACCAGCTGCGACGGGTCGGAGGAATCTCCCGCGCGGCCCGTCGCGAACGTGCCCGTCAGGTCCCAGTACTCGGCCGAGCGGAAGGCGATGCGGTCGCGCTCGCGCTCGACGACGAGGCGGGTGGCGACGGACTGCACGCGGCCCGCCGACAGGCGCGGCATGACCTTCTTCCACAGGACCGGCGAGACCTCGTAGCCGTAGAGGCGGTCGAGGATGCGGCGGGTCTCCTGGGCGTCGACCAGCTTCTTGTTCAGCTCGCGGGGGTTCGCGACGGCGGCCCGGATCGCGTCCTTGGTGATCTCGTGGAAGACCATCCGGTGGACCGGGATCTTCGGCTTGAGGACTTCCTGGAGGTGCCACGCGATGGCCTCGCCCTCGCGGTCCTCATCTGTGGCGAGGAAGAGCTCGTCGGAGTCCTTCATGAGGTCCTTGAGCTTCTTGACCTGCGCCTTCTTGTCGCTGTTCACGACATAGATGGGCTGGAAGTCGTGCTCGACGTCCACACCGAGGCGGCGCACCTCGCCGGTGTACTTGTCCGGCACTTCGGCCGCGCCGTTCGGGAGGTCGCGGATGTGCCCGACGCTCGCTTCGACGACGTATCCGGGGCCGAGATAGCCCTTGATCGTCTTCGCCTTGGCGGGCGACTCGACGATGACGAGTCGGCGGCCGCCCTGTGCGGTCTCGCTGGTCGGGGACAACTTCGCTCTTCTCTCCGGTCGGCGGTTCGGGGCCGTATCGATGGCTCTCTCCCGCGGGATCGTGCCGTTTCCACGGCACTGCTGCGGAGTGTGACGGTACCTCCCGCCGGTGTGTCAAACGGGAAAAGCACGCAGCAGCCACTCGGAACGGTAACCCGACTCCTCGTGATCCTGCCCCCGGACCGGTGAGAGGACGCCTGGGCTCCGGGTCCCGGTGTCGGCGTCGCGGGTGTCGGGTTCCTGTGGCAAACGTCCCCATTGCGTAGCGGTCCCGTGCCCTCCGGGTCCCTTGTTTATCCCTCCCTGACAAGATGGCGGACGGCTGGGGGAGCCCGCGGGGAGCCTCCGGCTCGTCCCCAAGGCATCACTATCCAGGAGCTTCCCGACATGTCCGACAGCAATCCGTACGGCCAGCCCCCCAAGGACCAGTCGGGCGGGAACCCGTACAACCAGCCCCCGGCGGACCAGCCGGGCCAGCAGTACGGATACCCGCAGCAGGGCTCGCAGCCCGGCTACGGCACGCCGCCTCCCGGCCAGCCCGGCCAGCCCCAGGGCCAGCCCGGCTACGGCACGCCGCCGCCCCCTCCCGGCCAGCCCGGTCAGCCCGGTCAGCCCAGCTACGGCTACCCCTACCCCGGCTCCGCCCCGGCCGGCGGCGGCGCGTACCCGCCCCCGCCGGGACCCGGCATGGGCGCCCCGAACATGGGCCCCGGCATGGGCATGCCCTACGACCCGGCCGCGCCCTACGGCTACGACCCGTACGGCCGTCCGTACTCGGACAAGACGAAGCTCGCCGCGGGTCTCCTCGGCATCTTCCTCGGCTCGTTCGGCGCGGGCCGCTTCTACACCGGGCACACCGGGATGGCCGTCACGATGCTCATCGTGTCCATCGTGACCTGCGGACTCGGCGGCATCTGGGGCCTGATCGACGGCATCATGATGCTCGCCGGCGGCAACGCCACCGACTCCCAGGGCCGCCTGCTGCGGGACAACTGACCCCGTGCCCCGCGCCGCGTCCCCCACGGTTCGCCTCAGGAGCGCGCTGAGCGCCCCTGCGGCGGCCCCGCTCGGGGTGCTCGCGGTGGGGTCCTTCGCCGCGCTGTATCTGTACGGCACGGACCCGCACGAGCCGGGCCACTTCCTGCCCGGCTGCCCCTTCCGGTTCGCCACGGGGCTGCTCTGCCCGGCGTGCGGCGGGACGCGGATGGTCTACGACCTGATGCACGGTCAGTACGCCATGGCCTGGCACGACAACGGCGCGCTGCTGCTCGCCGCCCCCTTCGCCCTTGCCCTGCTGGGGCGTTGGGCGTACGAGGGGCTGCGCGGCCGCCGCTGGTCGCCACCGATCGGGGGTCGCGGCGGGGCCGTGATCCTGGTCGGGGCGGCGGCCTGGGCGGTACTGCGCAACGCGCTCTGAGCGGCGCCCGGTTGGACGCGCCCTAGACCTGAGCGAAACACCACACGGCGAGCGCCAGGGCCACAGCGCCGGCCGCCCCCGCGAGCACCACCGACGTCACAGGGCGCACCCCGTACGCCACCGGCTCACGGTGCGCCGCGCGCGCCCCGGTCCACGCCAACAGGCCCGCCCCGAACAATCCGAACACCGCGCCTGCGAACACCGCGGGAACACTCTCCATCGCCCTGCCTCCCCCACCTACGGACCGATTCCGGTACCCAGGCGGGCGACGCTGGCACGGGCAGCGGAACCCGGGGTGAACTCCCGGGCGCCATAAGGGAAAGCGCGGCCGACGGGTTTCAGTCGACCGGCGTGAACGGCTCCAGGAACCCCTGCTCGACCAGCGTGCGGATCTGCGCGGGCGTGCGGTCACGCAGCGACACCGGGTCCTCGCCCATGAGTTGGGCGATGGCGTCCAGGATCGTCCCGGCGCTCAGCGACCCGTCGCACACACCCGCGAACCCGGCGCCGACCGTGTCCACCTTCGTCGCGCGGCGCATCCCTCGCCCCTGCCGCAGCACGACGTGCTCCGGGTCCTCGGCGCCCGGCAGCCCGACCTGCTCCTGCACGACCTCCCCGGCCAGCTTGAAGTGCGCGCCGAGCAGCGCCGCGTCGTCGTGCGCCCGCAGCCAGTCGACCCGCTCGAAGTGCGCGCGCACGGTGTCGCCGAGCGGCTGCTCGACGGGGTGCGGCCACTCCTCGATGAGGATCGAGGGCTCGTCCGCACCGCTCTTCCTCAGCGTGATCCAACCGAAGCCGACGGCCCGCACCTTTCGCGCCTCGAACTCGTCGAGCCAGGCGTCGTACCGCGCCGCGTACTCGGCCGGGTCGCCGCGGTGGTCACCGGCGTCCCGCAGCCACAACTCGGCGTACTGCGCTACGTCCTGCACCTCGCGCTGCACGATCCAGGCGTCACAGCCGCGCGGCACCCAGGAGCGCAACCGCTCGGTCCACTCCTCCCCCTCCACGTGCTGCCAGTTGGCCAGGAACTGCGCGTATCCCCCGTCGTTCAGGTGCTCCCCTGCCCCCTGAACGACGGAGCGGCACAGATCGTCCCCGCTCATGCCGCCGTCGCGGTACGTGAGGCGGGCACCGGGCGAGATCACGAAGGGCGGATTGGACACGACCAGGTCGTACCCCGCATCGCCCACAGGCTCGTACAACGAGCCCTCGCACAGCTCGGCGTCCTGCGCGCCCGACAGCGCGAGGGTCAGCGCGGTCATGTGCAGCGCGCGCGGGTTGAGGTCGGTCGCGGTGACCCGCGTGGCGTGCCGCGCCGCGTGCAGCGCCTGGATCCCGGATCCGGTGCCGAGGTCGAGGGCCGATCCGACGGGCGTACGCACGGTGACCCCGGCGAGCGTGGTGGACGCCCCGCCGACCCCGAGCACGACGCCTTCCTCGCTGCTTCCGATGCCTCCGGCGCCACCGACCGCGCACCCGAGGTCGGACACGATGAACCAGTCCTCGCCCTCGGGGCCGCCATACGGGCGTACGTCGACGCCCGCCGCGACCTCGTCGCCCCCGACGGCCCGAAGCCAGCCGCTCTCCAGGCACGCGTCGAGCGGCAGCACCTCGGCCACGCGCTCGCGCGGCGCGGGCTGCTGCAACAGGAAGAGCCGAACGAGCGTCTCCAGGGGCCGCTCGCCCCGGGTGGCCCGCAGAGCGGGCACGGTCTCACTGCGCGCGAGCGCCGCGTAGGCGGACGCCCCGAGCAGCTCAAGCAGCCCGTCGGCAGTGAACTCGGCGGAAACCAACGCGTCCCGCAGGGACTGAGCGACATCGGAACGGTCGACGGAGGGCAGCGATACAAAAACGGAAGAACTCACCCCACCATTGTGACGGTCCGCACCACTGTGGGCAGGCGTTCCGCACGGCGAATGGGGCCTCCCCTGCTCGAGCGCAGCCGAGAGCTTGGGGAAGGGTGGGCACGGCCCCCGGTGCGGCGGCCACGCAAACACGACAACGCCCCCGGTGCCGCGCAAAGAGCGCAACCCCGAGGGCGCAGAAGAAAACGCGGGACCTAGGACCCGGAGGGCGTAGCGGAAGCGCTCTTGCAGCTCTCCTGCTTCGCCATCGCCTTGCCCACGTCCCCCTCCTCAAGGTTCTTGAGCGCATCGCTGCCGTCCTGGCTCAGCGTGTCCAGCTGGCCGGCGATGTCCTTGAGCCCGTCGGCGAACTTCGCCTGGTCGCCGGTGTCGAGCTTGTCGACCTTCTTCCTCAGGTCGGCGTACGACGTCGAGATCTTGTCCAGTTCCTTGACGGCGTTCTGCTGCTTCTTGTCACCGCCGTCGACCGGCGGAGACCCGGCCTTGTCGACCGCGTCACCGATCGCCTTGTACGCGTCGGACATGTCCTGGAACGCCTTCGAGTCGGTCTTCTGGACCTGCTCGGGTTCGCTGTTGTCCGAGGTCTCCTTCTGGATCGCGGTGTTCGCGGCCTCGATCTTCTTGGCCTGCGGCTGGACCTTGTCGCAGACCTGCTTGGCCCAGGAGTCCAGCTTTTCGTTGCTGTCGTCGCTGCAGCCCGACAACGCCAGTACCAGTACCGCACCGCCGGACAGTGCGGCAGCAAGCTTCTTGTTCACCGGATTGGTCCCTTCCATGGCTCTCGGCCCCGGAACTTACACGCCACGCACACGACAATCGCACGCCGGGTGTCCTATACGACCACTTTATTGACCTTTAGCAGCCATTTGCACCAAGAGAGATAAGGCTCACTGAAACCGGAAGGGCCCGCCCCGCAGACGTAAGGAAACTACGCCAGAACAGACCGATGGGCGGACAGCCCGTCAAAAGACGCTGTCCGCCCACCTGTTGTCACCCTGACGTGTACTCAGGTCACGTACGCATGTTCGTCACGTTCCCTACGTACCTCACGTACGTGTCGTGGAGACCACGGCAGGATCCGACTGTTCCGGCACCCGTCCGGCCCCCTCGCCGTCCCCGTCCTCGTCCCCGCCGACCGCGATGCCACGCCGCTTGGACATGTACACGGCGCCGATGATCACGGCGAACGAGACGACAGCGGCCGCGACCCGCACACCCACACTCGCGTCGTCCCCATAACTGAACTTGACGACCGCGGGCGCGATGAGCAGCGCCACCAGGTTCATCACCTTCAGCAACGGGTTGATGGCGGGGCCCGCGGTGTCCTTGAAGGGGTCGCCGACCGTGTCGCCGATGATCGTCGCCTCGTGTGCCTCGCTGCCCTTGCCGCCGTGGTGCCCGTCCTCGACGAGCTTCTTGGCGTTGTCCCACGCACCGCCGGAGTTGGCGAGGAAGACGGCCATCAGCGTGCCCGTCCCGATCGCCCCCGCGAGGTACGCCCCGAGCGCGCCGACGCCGAGCGTGAAGCCGACCGCGATCGGCGCCATGACGGCGAGCAGCCCGGGCGTGGCGAGCTCCCGCAGCGCGTCCTTCGTACAGATGTCGACGACGCGCCCGTACTCCGGCTTCTCCGTGTAGTCCATGATCCCGGGGTGCTCGCGGAACTGCCTGCGCACCTCGTAGACCACCGAACCCGCCGACCGCGAGACGGCGTTGATGGCGAGCCCGGAGAAGAGGAACACGACCGCGGCGCCCGCGATCAGCCCGACCAGGTTGTTGGGCTGCGAGATGTCCATGACCAGGTTCATGGGCCCGCCGTCGCCGACCTTCTCCCCGACGTCTCTGGCCGCCGTGAGGATCGCGTCCCGGTACGAGCCGAACAGCGCGGCGGCCGCGAGCACGGCGGTCGCGATGGCGATGCCCTTCGTGATCGCCTTCGTCGTGTTGCCGACGGCGTCCAGGTCGGTGAGGACCTGCGCGCCCGCGCCCTCGACGTCACCGGACATCTCGGCGATGCCCTGCGCGTTGTCGGAGACCGGACCGAAGGTGTCCATGGCGACGATGACGCCGACCGTGGTCAGCAGCCCCGTACCGGCCAGGGCGACCGCGAACAGAGCGAGCATGATCGACGTACCGCCGAGCAGGAATGCCCCGTACACGCCGAGCCCGATCAGCATCGCCGTGTAGACGGCCGACTCGAGGCCGATAGAGATGCCGGCGAGCACGACGGTCGCGGCCCCGGTCAGCGACGACTTGCCGATGTCCTTGACCGGTCGCCTGCTCGTCTCGGTGAAGTACCCGGTGAGCTGCTGGATGAGGGCCGCGAGCACGATGCCGATCGCGACGGCGACGACCGCGAGGATCCGCGGGTCGCCCGCCTTGCCGCTGATCGCCGTGTCCGTCACACCGTCCAGGTCGGCGTACGACCCCGGCAGATAGACGAAGACGGCGACGGCCACGAGCACGACCGAGATCACCGCGGAGATGAAGAACCCGCGGGTGATGGCGCTCATTCCGGAGCGGTCGGTGCGGCGCGGCGCGACGGCGAAGATGCCGATCATCGCCGTGAGGACCCCGATCGCGGGCACGATCAGCGGGAACGCCAGGCCCGCGTCGCCGAAGGCGGCCTTGCCGAGGATCAGCGCGGCGACCAGCGTGACGGCGTACGACTCGAACAGGTCGGCGGCCATTCCCGCGCAGTCTCCGACGTTGTCGCCCACGTTGTCGGCGATGGTCGCGGCATTGCGCGGATCGTCCTCCGGAATGCCCTGCTCGACCTTGCCGACCAGGTCGGCGCCGACGTCGGCGGCCTTGGTGAAGATGCCGCCTCCGACACGCATGAACATCGCGATCAGCGCGGCGCCGAGCCCGAAGCCCTCCAGGACCTTGGGCGCGTCGGCCGCGTAGACCAGCACGACGCAGGAAGCGCCGAGCAGTCCGAGTCCCACCGTGAACATGCCGACGACGCCGCCCGTACGGAAAGCGATCTTCATAGCTTTGTGCGCGACGGCAGTGAGATCTTTTTCCGGCTCGCCTTCCGCCGGGGTCGCTTCTCTCGCGGCTGCGGCGACGCGCACATTCGTGCGCACCGCGAGCCACATTCCGATATAGCCGGTGACGGCCGAGAACACCGCGCCGACCAAGAAGAAGATCGACCGGCCCGCGCGCTGATTCCAGTCGTCCGCCGGAAGCAGCATGAGCAGGAAGAACACCACGACGGCGAATACGGCGAGGGTTCGCAGCTGCCGGCCCAGATAGGCTTTCGCGCCTTCCTGGACCGCGCCCGCGATCTCCTTCATCGAGTCCGTGCCCTCGCCGGCCGCGAGTACCTGGCGCACCAGGACTCCGGCGACGGCGAGCGCCGCGAGCGCGACGACGGCGATGACGACGACGATCAATCTGTTGTCGTCGGTCAGAACTGCGGCTGCGAACGTAGCAGGGGTAGAGGGCTCCGCCATTCGTCCTCCTTGACGCTTGGACTGAGCTCAAGATGTGGACGGATTGTAGGGAGCGGGCCCTGATCAAAACAGGGCGCGGCAAACGGAATTGTTTCCTACCCAGCAAATGTTCGGTGAACCTCGACCGGCGGACCGAGGCGGAATTACTAACCCCCTCAAGGCATTAGCGAAGATCCTTTATTGGCCGATTGACTGATCGACCTCAGGAAACACCGAAGAGGCCCGGTTCACCGTCAGGTGAACCGGGCCTCTTCGAAAGATCTCCGGGTACCGCGCGGAGCTAGGGAAGCGTCGCCGGCAGGGTCGGCCAACTCATCCGAATGAGTCCGCCGTCCGCCTCCGCCGTGACCTCCACGTCGTCCACGAGGCCGCTGATGACGGCGAGACCCATCTCGTCCTCACCCTCCGCCTCCAGATCGTCCGCGGAGCCCGCACCGGCCGCGGCCGACGGGATCACCGTGCGCGGCGCCTCGTCCCCGACCTCGATGGAGAACTGCTTCTCCTCCTCGATCAGGGCCACCAGCACCGGCGCCGAAATGCCGCTGCTCTGGTGCAGTCCGACAGCGCGGCTGCAGGCCTCACCGACGGCGAGCCTGACCTCGTCGAGCACGGCCTCGTCCACGCCCGCCCTGCGCGCCACGGCGGCCGCCACCAGGCGGGCCGTCCTGACGTGCTCGGGCAGAGGACTGAAGCGGAGTTCGACAGTGGCCATGCATCCCCCTCGGACAGACGGGCCCACAGTTGTACGAGTGTGCTCCCGGGGATCGGCCGGCCTCGGCCGCCCGATCCCCTTGTCTCCACCGGTGTCGCCACCGGCATCGACCGGATCAGTCGGTCGCCGAGACGGCTTCCTCGACGGAGGTGTGGATCGGGAACACCTTGGTCAGTCCGGTGATACGGAAAATCTTGAGAATGCGCTCCTGGTTGCACACCAGGCGCAGCGAGCCCTCGTGGGCACGCACGCGCTTCAGGCCGCCGACCAGCACGCCGAGCCCGGTGGAGTCGAGGAAGTCCACGCCCTCCATGTCGACGACAAGGTGGAAACTGCCGTCGTTCACCAGCTCGACCAGCTGCTCGCGCAGCTTGGGCGCGGTATATACATCAATTTCGCCACCGACCTCGACGACCGTACGATCGCCGACGGTACGGGTCGACAGGGACAGGTCCACGGATCCTCCAGCACCTTGCTAAATCGAGCGGTCGCCCCTCGGGGACACCTCGGCTTGATCCCCCGGGACGGTTCGCCAGCCGCGATGGCATTCAATCACTTACCGGCAGGCGTGCACGACGCCTTGGAAGCATTGTCCGTCACGCCAGTGACACACTCGGTGCCGATGGCCAAGAATCTCCGATCCGAACGACCCTCGGCATCCGCCCCAGACCGCCCCTCTCCCGGTGCGGTCCTGGACCGGCTCGCCTCGGGTCCGAGCAGGGCTGCGCGCGTCACCCATACGGAGCACTTGCCCCCTCGTCCCGGTCGTCATGCCGTCTGGCCCGATCGGATCCGGGCCGAGGTCATCGCGGCCGTGCAGACCGCCGGAATCGCGCACCCCTGGGCCCACCAGGCCCTCGCGGCAGAGCACGCCCTCGACGGCGATTCGGTGGTCGTCGCCACCGGCACGGCCTCCGGAAAATCGCTCGCCTATCTGGTTCCGGTCCTGTCGGCCCTGCTCGACGGATCCGAGGCACCGAACGGGCGCGGCGCGACCACGCTCTACCTCTCCCCGACGAAGGCGCTCGCGGCGGACCAGTGCCGATCGGTGAAGGAACTTTCACAACCGCTGGGTACGGCGATTCGTCCCGCGGTCTACGACGGCGACACCCCCTTCGAGGAACGCGAGTGGGTACGCCAGTACGGAAACTACGTCCTCACCAACCCGGACATGCTGCACCGGGGCATCCTTCCCTCGCACCCGCGCTGGTCCTCCTTTTTCAAAGCGCTCAAGTACGTCGTGATCGACGAGTGCCACACGTATCGCGGTGTCTTCGGCTCGCACGTGGCGCAGGTGCTGCGAAGACTGCGCCGCATATGTGCCCGTTACGGGTCCGAGCCCGTCTTCCTGCTGGCTTCGGCCACCTCCGCCGAACCGGCCGTCTCCGCCCAGCGGTTGACGGGTCTGCCGGTCGTCGAGGTCGCGGACGACGCCTCGCCGCGCGGCGAACTGGTCTTCGCGCTCTGGGAGCCCCCGCTGACGGAGATGCAGGGCGAGAAGGGCGCGCCGGTGCGGCGCACGGCGACCGCCGAGACGGCGGACCTCCTGACCGACCTCGCGGTCCAGGGCGTGCGCTCGGTCGCCTTCGTACGCTCCCGACGCGGCGCCGAGCTGATCTCGGTGATCGCGCAGGAGCGGCTCGCCGAGGTCGACCGCTCGCTCGCCCGGCGGGTCGCGGCCTATCGCGGCGGCTATCTCTCCGAGGAACGCCGCGCCCTCGAAGCGGCCCTGCACTCCGGCGAACTCCTCGGCCTCGCCGCCACCACCGCCCTCGAACTCGGCATCGACGTCTCGGGGTTGGACGCGGTACTGATCTCCGGCTATCCCGGTACGCGGGCGTCGCTGTGGCAGCAGGCGGGGCGGGCCGGGCGCTCGGGACAGGGCGCGCTCGCGGTCCTGGTCGCCCGCGACGATCCCCTGGACACCTACCTGGTCCACCACCCCGAGGCCCTCTTCGACCAGCCGGTCGAGTCGACGGTCCTCGACCCGGACAACCCGTACGTCCTGGCTCCGCACCTGTGCGCCGCGGCGGCGGAAATCCCCCTCACCGAACCGGACTTGGACCTGTTCGGCCCGGCGACCGGGGAACTGCTGCCGCAGCTGGAGGCGGCGAAGCTGTTGCGGCGCCGCTCCGCCACGAAGGCCTGGCACTGGACGCGCCGCGAGTCCGCCGCGGACCTGGCCGACATCCGTGGCGAGGGCGGCTCCCCCGTACAGGTCGTCGAGGCCGGCACGGGGCGGCTGCTCGGCACCGTCGACGCGGGCTCCGCCCACACCTCGGTCCACGACGGCGCGGTCCACCTCCACCAGGGCCGCACGTACGTGGTGAAGAAGCTGGACCTCGACGACAACGTCGCCCTGGTCGAAACGGCGAACCCCACCTACTCGACCACCGCCCGCGACACCACGGCCATCTCCATCCTGGAGACCGACGTCGAAGTCCCTTGGGGCGACGGCAGGTTGTGCTACGGCTCGGTCGAGGTCACGAACCAGGTCGTGGGCTACCTCCGCCGCCGCCTGATCACCGGCGAGGTCCTCGGCGAGACCAAACTCGACCTCCCTCCTCGTACGCTGCGCACCCGCGCGGTGTGGTGGACGGTCACGGAGGACCAGCTGGACGCGGCCCGTGTGAACCCCGAGATCCTCGGCGGCGCCCTGCACGCCGCCGAGCACGCCTCCATCGGCCTGCTCCCCCTCTTCGCCACGTGCGACCGCTGGGACATCGGTGGCGTCTCGATGCCGCTCCATCCGGACACGCTCCTTCCCACGGTCTTCGTCTACGACGGCCATCCCGGCGGTGCGGGATTCGCGGAACGTGCCTTCCACACCGCCCCCGAGTGGCTGGCTGCCACGCGTGAGGCCATCGCGTCCTGCGAGTGCGAGGCCGGTTGCCCCTCCTGTATCCAGTCCCCCAAGTGCGGCAATGGCAATGAGCCGTTGCACAAGCGGGGGGCGGTGCGGCTGCTCTCCGTTTTGCTGAGGGATGCGGTGGGGTAGGCGGATCGCCTTTTGCGGTCGGCCGGTCCTACGCCTCGGGGCTCCGCCCCGGACCCCGCGCCTCAATCGCCGGCGGGGCTTGATGTGCGCGGCTCCGTCTGCCCCGTCGCCTTGGGCAATCTGCCGCCTTGGGCGGCAGGGTGGGCAAGGCGGCGCCACGGTGCAGCGCAACGAGAACCACCGCCGCCCTCACGGCAGCGCCCCCGCGGGGCCCGCCCGCGACCTCACCTCCGCCCGGAACATCCGCTCGCCCGACACCGCCGTCACGTCCGACACCTCCCCGCGTACCGCGCACCGCACCACACCCGCCGCCTGCGCCCGAGCCACCCGTGCCGCCAGCGCGCACGCCTTCGCTCTTCCGTCCATCCAGTGGTCCGCCGCGGCAAGCGCCGCCAGGTCGGCCGCCGAGCCCGCGCGGTGCCGCGCCTCGACCGCCTGCCCCATGGCCAGTACCGCCCCGAACACCGCCCCCACCGCGGCCATCGCCATCACGACCCACACAGTCGCCGACCCGCGGTCACACCGCCCCGTCACGTCGCCTCCTCCGCCGCCACGGCCTGCGCACTCAGCTCCACCCCGAGCGCTCCCGGCCCCACGGACCTCGCCCGCACCGTCACCCGCACCAGATCGCCCTCCCGGCCCACCGCGACCCGCGCACCCGGCGGCGCGGCCTCCCGCGCCGCCGCGA
The DNA here is from genome assembly GCF_040295505.1 of Streptomyces sp. NPDC002790. Lineage (NCBI taxonomy): Bacteria > Bacillati > Actinomycetota > Actinomycetes > Kitasatosporales > Streptomycetaceae > Streptomyces > Streptomyces sp. NPDC002790. The sequence goes on from NZ_JBEOVM010000017.1 coordinate 60,133, forward strand.
CCGCCGCGCCCCTGGGCTCCTGCCGCGCCACCGCCCTGGCTCCGGCCCGCGCGGCATCCACGCACCTGATCTGCGCCGACGCCGCGAGCACCACCCAGACCAGCGCCATCGTGAACGCCACGAGCACCGGCAGCGCCACGGCCGCCTCCGCCGTCACGAATCCCCGGTCGCCGCGCCGGGGCTCAGAACGACCCATGGAGCGCCTTCGCCACCAAGGACTGCAGCGCCGACTGCACCACGTCGCTCGTCACCACCTGGTACAGCACCCCAGCGAAGCCCACCGCCGCGATCAGCCCCACCGCGTACTCGGCGCTGACCATCCCGGCGTCCCGCCGCCCGGACCGCACCGACCGAACCCATCGACGAGCGCCTCCGCGCAACCACCCGCGCCAGACCCGCCCCACACGCATTCCGTTCATGCCAACTCCCTTGACCCGTCATCCTGTTCTGCCTTCCGAAGCCCGCCGCTCATCGCCCTCCCAGCACTCCGCCTCCCAGCCCGATCACCACCGGCACCACCCCGACCACCAAGAACGCGGGCAGGAAGCACAGACCCACGGGCGCCGTGATCGCCACCGCGGCCCGGCGTGCCACCGTCGTGGCCCGACGCCCCCGCTCGGCCCGGCACTCCGCGGCGAACCGCGCGACCGGCGCCGCCGCCGGGGCCCCGGACTCACCCGCCCGCTCCAACAGCCGGACCAGCTCGTCGGCGCCCGGCACGGCCGACAACTCCCGCCACGCCACCCCCAGTTCGCCGCCGAGCCGCACCTGCGCGGCGCCCCGCTCGAGCCCCCGCCCGACGGGCCCGCCCAGCGCCTCGCCGACGGCCCGCGCCGCCTCCACCGGCCCGGCCCCCGCCGCCAGACACGACGCCAACAGGTCGCACGCCAAAGGCAGTTGACGTACGGCCGCGCCTCTCGCGCTCGCCCCCACCCCCGCTCGCACGCCCTCCTCCCGGCCGCGCCACCAACGCCATACGCCCACCCCGCAGACCACCCCGACCACTACCCCGGGCACCCCGCCGACCAGCACGAACCCGGCACACGCCGCTCCCGCGACCGGCACCCACCGGCGCACCGCGGGCGGCAGCCCCACGGCCCGCCGCGCCGACTCCGCCGCGGCCACCTCCAGCACGAGCCGCACCCTCCGCCGCAACGCCCGCTCGGCCCGCCGCGCCTCGATCTCCCGCACCAGCCACATCACCATCACCGCGGCGCACAGCACCGCCCCCAGCCTGTGGACAACGTTCATCACTCCTCACCCTTCCGCCCCTCGCACGATCCGCCTCGCCCACCACACGCCGGCGGCTTCCAACGCCCCACCCACCACCAGACAGCCGATCCCGGGCCACGTGTGCAGCAGCACCCGCAGGGGCCGCGCCCCCATGCCCGCCCCGAGCAACAGCGCGAACACGGGCAACCCGGCGAGCATCACCGTGGTCGACGAGGGGCCCGCCAACTGGGCTCTGAAGTCGGCCCGTTGATCCCGCTCCGCCCGCAGCGCGTCCGCGAGCCGTTCGAGGCCGGACGCGAGCCCCGCGCCCCGGTCGACCGCCACCCGCCAGCACGCCGCCAGCCCGTGCAACCCCTCGGCCCCCGGCTCCCGCGCCGCCGCCCTCAGGGCCCCGGGCACATCCCCGCCGAACCGGGCCGCCGCCATCACGGCCGCGCTCCCCGCGCCGGTCAACGCACCCGACCCCCGCACCGCCACCACCAGCGCGTCCCCCGGCTGCCGCCCGGCCCGCACCTCACCCGCCAACAGCCCGCACAACCGGATCACCGCCTCCCCGCGCCGCTCCTTTCCCCGCCGCGCCGCCCGGGCCTCACGCAACCGGCCCACTCCGGGCACGGCACACACCCCGAGCACGACCGGCAGCACCGAGGCACCGGCGAGCCCGACCACCGCCCCGGCAACCGCGCACCACCATTCGGGCCGCGCCCGCACCCACGCCCACCACCGCTCCCCCATGCCCAGCCACCGCGACCCCACCCCGAGGTCGACCCCGACCCCCAACACCCGCCGGGCCCGCCGCACCTCCAACTCCCGCACCCGCACCGCCCGCATCACGGCCACAGCCCCCACCGCGGCCACCACCACACCAGGACCACCACCCAAAACCTCAGCACTCACACCCACACACCCCTCTCCACCCTCCCGACCAACCCCACCGACCCGCACTCCTTCGCCACCAGCCCTGCCGGCCCCGGCAACCCCTCACCCCAACCGCACCCCCAACAACCCACCGAGCCGCGCCCACCCCGCGCCCTCCACAAACCCCCGCTCGCCCCACTCCAGCGCCGGTACCGCCCGCACCCAGCCCTCCGCGTCCCGCTCCAGCACCCGGACCTGCGCGATACGGCGCCGCCCGCCCCGGTCCCGTACGAGATGCAGCACCACGCTGACCGCCGCCGCCAACTGGCTGTGCAGCGCCGCCCGGTCGAGGCCCGCCGCCGTCCCCAGCGCCTCCAGACGCACCGGGACATCGCTCGCCGCGTTGGCGTGGACCGTGCCGGAACCGCCTTCGTGGCCCGTATTGAGGGCGGCCAGGAGCGAGACCACCTCGGCGCCGCGCACCTCGCCCACCACGAGCCGGTCGGGCCGCATCCGCAGCGCCTGCCGGACCAGGTCGTCGAGGCCGACGGCCCCCGCGCCCTCCTGGTTCGCGGGGCGCGATTCGAGCCGGACGACATGAGGGTGATCCGGCCTCAGCTCGGCGGAGTCCTCGGCCAGGACGATCCGCTCCCCCGGGCCCACGAGGCCGAGCAGCGCGCTCAGCAGCGTCGTCTTGCCCGTGCCCGTACCGCCGCTGATCAGGAACGAAAGCCGCGCGTCGAGCAGCGCCCGCAGCACCCGATCGCCACCAGGCGGCACCGTCCCCGCCGCCGTCAACTCCTCCAGCGTGAACGCCCGGGGTCGCACGACCCGCAGGGACAGGCAGGTGCAGCCCGCCGCGATCGGTGGCAGCACAGCGTGCAGCCGGGTCCCGTCGGGCAGCCGGGCGTCCACCCACGGCCGCGCGTCGTCCAGGCGGCGCCCCACGACGGCCGCGAGCCGCTGCGCCAGCCGCCGTACGTCGGCGGCGCTTTCGAAGGCCACATCGGCCCGTTCCAGGCCGCCGCCCCGGTCGACCCACACCTTGTCCGGAGCCGACACCAGGACGTCCGTCACCGAAGGGTCGGCGAGCAGCGGCTCCAACGGCCCCGCGCCCACCAGCTCCGACCTCAACCTGCCTGCTGCGCCCAGCACTTCGGCATCGCCCAGGATCCGCCCCTGCGCCCGCAGCGCCTCGGCCACGCGCGCGGGCGTCGCCTCCGACCCCGTCTCGGCAAGCCACTGCCGTACGCCGTCCAACATGCGCGCCCCGACCACCGCACTCATGACACCCCTCCCCACACCCACCGCTCGACCGCCCACTCGCCACACACACCGACCACCACCACGCCCTCCCGATTCACGCCGCCTCCCCCTCCACCGCCGCCACCGGCATCCGCTCCCAGAACGCCCCGCAGAACCGCCCCAGCGGCCCGCCGCTCTTCAACACCTCGGTGTCCGCGGGCAGTTCGCCGACGAGTGGCAGCCCGACGAGCCGTGCCACCTCGTCCGCCGCGAGGCCTCCCGTGCCGCCCGCGGGCACCGTCACCACCCGCAGGTCCCGCAGCACCATCCCCGCCGCCCCCGCCATCCGACGCGCCGCCGCCACGGCCCGCAGCTCCGGTGGCACCACGAGCAGTCCCAAGTCGAGCTGGGCCAGGGCCTCGACGGATCCGGCGTCGACCCGGCGCGGCAGGTCCACCACGACGACCCCGCCCCTGCGCCGCCCGGCCGCGAGCACCGCCCGCACGGCCTCCGAGGGCACCGTCGCGAGATCCCCGCGGTCCCAGCTGAGCACCCGCAGGTCGTGCAGCCGGGGCAGCGACTCCTCCAGGGCCGTACTGCCGACCCGGCCGCGCGACTCCGCGAAGGCCGGCCAGCGCAGCCCGTCCACCGCCTCGCCACCGAGCAGCACATCGAGCCCGCCGCCGAGCGGGTCCGCGTCGACCAGAAGGGTCCTCCGGCCCGACCGCGCGGACGCCACGGCCAGTGCGCAGGCGAGCGTGGAGGCCCCGGCCCCGCCGCGGCCACCGAGCACCCCGACGGTCAGGGCGGGCCGCCCCACCCCCTCGGCGACATCGGCGATCCGGTCCATCAGCCACTGCTCGCCGTCCGGCAGGACGAGCACATGGTCGGCGCCGATCTCCACGGCCCGCCGCCACACCCCGGAATCGTCCTGATCGCGCCCAACCAAGATCACGCCACGCCGTCGGGACACCCCGCGCAACCGCCGCGCGGCGTCGTCCCCGACCAGCACGAGCGGCGCCGATTCCCAGCCACCCCAGCCCTCCGCGCCCACCGGCGCCCCGTGCCCGACCTCGGGCCGCACGCCCGCCGCCGCGCACAGGCGCAGCAGATCGTCCAGCAGCTGCACGTCCTCCGTCACGATCAACGGAGCGCGTCGCACGTCCCGCCCGTCGCACTCGATGACTTCCGCCATGGTCCGGTCCCCTCTCGCCACACTCGCCCGCCCCTGCGGACGACCCGTTCCACACGTGAAGTCGGCGGTGCCCAAGGCGCCGAATACCGCCCATCCGCCACAGCCCGGCCATAACAAACCGGCCATGAACACGGACTTGAACTTCGCGTGTGGAATCACCGTGCAGCGATCCCGGAAATCGTGGGGATCTTGGTCAATAACTGTGGACGCGAGAAGGCTTGTGAATATCCCCGTCACCCATACCAGTGACACTGCGAACCAGGCATGGAACGGTCCGCAGAGCAGCCCGACGGTTACTCAGCGTGAGGATCCTTCGATGCGCGGACCGAGGCGCGCGAGCCTTCTAAACCCCCTGTTCGGGCATGAAAAAAGGACCCGAAAACGGGTCCGGACATGCGACGACCCCCGCCGGGGGGGAGAGCGGGGGTCGTCCCCACGGTCCGACTCGGGGGGGGAGGAGCCAGACCGGGTTAGCACGGTCGCGAACGATCCGTGACTTCCATGGTGTACCCGAGAGCCTTCTCAAGCAAACCCACGCGCCACAGCTTACGCCGAATGGTTGGCGCCTATGCTCGGCCCCGTGGAAAACCACTCCTTGCCTCACTCCACGCCCCGTACAGCGGCGTTCTTTGACCTGGACAAGACGGTCATCGCCAAGTCCAGCACTCTCACTTTCAGCAAGTCGTTCTACCAAGGCGGGCTGATCAACCGCAGGGCCGTACTGCGCACCGCGTACGCCCAGTTCGTCTTCCTCGCCGGGGGCGCCGACCACGATCAGATGGAGCGGATGCGCGAGTACCTCTCGGCGCTGTGCCGCGGCTGGAACGTACGGCAGGTGAAGGAGATCGTCGCCGAGACCCTGCACGACCTGATCGACCCGATCATCTACGACGAGGCGGCGTCCCTCATCGAGGAACATCACACCGCCGGACGCGATGTGGTCATCGTCTCCACATCCGGCGCCGAGGTCGTCGAGCCGATCGGCGAGCTCCTCGGCGCGGACCGGGTGATCGCCACCCGCATGGTCGTGGGCGACGACGGCTGTTTCACGGGCGAGGTGGAGTACTACGCGTACGGGCCCACGAAGGCGGAGGCCATCAAGGAACTGGCGCGCTCGGAGGGGTACGACCTGGCGCGCTGCCACGCGTACAGCGACTCGGCGACGGACCTGCCGATGCTCAGCTCGGTCGGGCATCCCCATGCCGTCAATCCGGACCGTGCGCTGCGCCGCGAGGCACTCGCGCGCGGGTGGCCGATCCTCGACTTCAACAAGCCGGTCCGGCTCAAGCAGCGCCTGCCCCATCTGTCAGCGCCCTCGCGGCCCGCGCTGCTCGCGGCGGCCGGGGTCGGCGCGGCGGCGGTGACGGCCGGACTGGTCTGGTACGCGAGCCGACGGCGCGCGACGACGGGCACCCATTAGTACCTAGTACCGCCGACAGTTAGTACCGCCGACAGTCCGCTCGTTCGCCCCATTTGAACCTAAAAGTAAAGAAGTGCGGTCAGGGCTTCCGCTTCCCCCAGGGGAGGAGTACAAAGGATTCAACGGCCCGCGAGACCAAGGACATCCGAGAGGACACCTTCAACCGCAATCAGGCCCCACGGACCGATGCATGAACACCGGGCACCCACGCGACGTCGACCCGTCGATTACGGGCCAGCCGCACCAGGCGACGGGCAAAGAACCCGACCTGATGGGCAATATTCCGAGGACGCTTGGTAACCCAGTGGACATGCCAGCGGCGGTACGAGCCTTCGTACCGCCGCACCCCTTTGCCCGGGCTTTTTTCCGGGCTTTTTTTCGGGCCTTTTCTGCTACGCGGCGCCGCGCTGCAGCGCCTCGCAGACGGCCGTCGACTCCCTGACTCCCAGCTCGATCGCCTTGCCGCAGTGGGTGATCCAGGCCGCCATCCCCTCCGGCGTACCGGAGACATAGCCGTCAAGTGCGGCCGCGTAGGCCGCCCGGCCGAGTTCGGCGTGGCCCAGCTCCGCCGGGCAGACGGACTTCGGGTCGAGGCCGCTGCCCACCAGAACGACCCGCTCGGCGGCGCGCGCCACCAGGCCGTTGTGCGAGCCGAAGGGGCGCAGGGCGAGCAGCTCGCCGTGCACGATGGCGGCGTTCACCAGGGCCGGTGCGGCGCTCTCGGCGATCATCAGCTGCGAGAGCCCCTCCAGGCGGCCCGCCACCTCCTCGGCGTCCGGCACCGGGAGTTCGACGAGCGGCTCGTCGACCGGCTCGCCCGCGAGCCGCGGCCGACCCACCGCGTCGCTCTTGTCGGCCGCCGCGACCAGGTGCAGGCGCGCGAGCACCCGCAGGGGCGACTGCCGCCAGATGGAGAGGAGTTGACCGGCCTCGGCGGTCAGCCTCAGCGCCGCGCCGACCGTGGGCGCCTCCTTGTCGCCGTCGCCGCCACTGAAGTCGGTACGCCTGCGCACCTCTTCGAGCGGCCAGTCGGCGCCGGAGAGCGCCGCGCTGCCGCGTGCCCCGCGCAGCGCCGCCTCGGACGTGATCTCGTTGCTGCGACGCCGCATGACCCGGTGCCCGTAGACCCGGTCCACAGCCTTGCGCACGGAGTCAACGGAATCGGCCACGCCCGGCAGATCGGCCAGGGCGGCAAGGGGGTCGGCTGTCGTACTCATGAGTTCGACCCTACGGGCCACCCGGCGCCGCCCCACGAAGGAGTGGTCTTCTTCACGCCACATCGACACGAACAGCGACCGTACGGATACCCTTTGTGAACATGAAGATCGCTTTCGTGGGGAAGGGCGGCAGTGGCAAGACCACGCTGTCCTCACTGTTCATCCGCCACCTCGCCGGCACCGGTTCCCCGGTCATCGCCGTCGACGCCGACATCAACCAGCACCTCGGGGCCGCGCTCGGGCTCGACGAGGGCGTCGCGGGCGAGTTGCCTGCGCTGGGGGCCCGGCTGCCCCTGATCAAGGACTATCTGCGCGGCTCGAACCCGCGGATCACCTCCGCCGACACCATGATCAAGACCACGCCGCCCGGCGAGGGTTCGCGGCTGCTCAGGGTGCGCGAGAACAATCCGGTGTACGACGCCTGCGCCCGCGATGTGGAACTCGACGGCCAGGCCGTGCGTTTGATGGTCACCGGGCCGTTCACCGAGGCCGACCTCGGTGTCGCCTGCTACCACTCCAAGACCGGAGCGGTGGAGCTGTGCCTGAACCACCTCGTCGACGGCCGGGGTGAGTACGTAGTGGTCGACATGACCGCGGGCTCCGACTCCTTCGCCTCGGGCATGTTCACCCGCTTCGACATGACGTTCCTGGTCGCGGAGCCGACCCGCAAGGGTGTCTCGGTCTACCGCCAGTACAAGGAGTACGCGCGGGATTTTGGAATCGACCTGAGGGTGGTGGGCAACAAGGTGCGGGATGCGGACGACCTGGAGTTCCTGCGCTCCGAGGTCGGCGAGGACCTGCTCGTCACCGTCGGGCACTCGGACTGGGTGCGCGCCATGGAGAAGGGCCGCCCGCCGCGCTTCGACCTCCTGGAGGCGCCCAACAAGGCCTCCCTGCAGGCGCTCCAGGACGCGGCCGACGCCACGTACGAGGCCCGCGACTGGGAGCGCTACACGCGCCAGATGGTGCACTTCCACCTGAAGAACGCCCAGAGCTGGGGCAACGAAAAAACCGGGGCGGACCTGGCGTCCCAGGTCGACCCCGGCTTCGTCCTACGGGAGAGCGTCACGGCCACTGCCTGAGCAAGTGCCGGACAGTGCCTACGACTTGGCGGCCGGGGCTCCCGGGACCCCCTTCGGGGCCGGGGCCGGCTTGCCGCCGAGGTAGGACGCCCAGCTCTGCTTCGGGCCCTCGCCCACACCGAGGCCCCCGAGCTTCTTCAGGGTCTTCGGGTCCTGGGCGTCGAGCCAGTCGGTGAGCTGCCGGAAGGAGACGCAGCGGACATCGCGCTTCTTGCAGACCCGCTCGACCGTCTCCTCGACGGCGCGCATGTAGGTGCCGCCGTTCCAGGACTCGAAGTGGTTGCCGATGACGAGCGGCGCGCGGTTGCCCTTGTAGGCGCGGTCGAAGCCCGCGAGCAGGCTGTCGCGCATCTGGTCACCCCAGTACTCGCGCTTCGCGGGATCGCCCTGGGTCGCCGTGCCGGACTGGTTGACCATGAAGTTGTAGTCCATGGTCAGCTGCTCGTAGGAGTGGCCCTTGAACGGGACGAGCTGCATGGAGAGGTCCCACAGGCCGTTCTTCTTCTTGGGCCAGACCTGGTTGTTGACGCCGCTGGTGTCGTAGCGGAAGCCGAGCTCGCTCGCGGCGCGCGTGAAGTTGTCCTTGCCCTCGAGGCAGGGGGTGCGGGCGCCGATGAGCTCCTTGTCGTAGTCGAAGGGCAGCGGAGCGGACCGGTTCAGGCCCGAGTTCGTCCTCCAGCCCTTCACGAACGACTTGGCCTGCTGGATCTCGCTCTTCCACTCGGCGACCGACCACTGGCCGACCCCGCCGTTCTTGCCGCAGAAGTGGCCGTTGAAGTGGGTGCCGATCTCGTTGCCCTCGAGCCAGGCGCCGCGCAGTTGCTCGACGGTGTCCTTGATTCCCTTGGCGTCGTTGAAGCCGATGTCCGAGCGGCCGGCCGAGTGCTGCGGCGCGTGGTACTTGTCCGCCTTGCCCTCCGGGAGCAGGTACACGCCGCTCAAGAAGTACGTCATGGTCGCGTTGTTCGCCTTCGCGACCTTACGGAAGTGCGAGAAGAGCTTCTGGCTGTCCTCGCCCGCACCATCCCAGGAGAAGATCACGAACTGCGGCGGTTTCTGCCCCGGTCTGAGGCGCTCGGCCCGTGGCAGATTCGGCTGCCGCCCGGTGTACGAGGTCGAGCCGTCGCCGATGAGCCGGATCGCGCTGCCCGGCTTGGCCTTCTTCGGGCCGGGAGCGCCCTGGTGGGACTTGATCTTTACGGAGGGGTGCTCGCCGGATCCGCCGGTTTCCCCGGTGGCGCATCCGGCGAGTGCCGCGGCGCACGCCGCGACGGCGGTGATGCCCGCGGCGAGCCGCTTGGCGGCAGTCCTGTGGGTGGCGGCCATCTTCCGCCCACCTTCTTCCTGGAGTCGGCTTGTGTGGCGGTGACATGAGAGAAATGCCCGTTATGCACGGACATCGCCGTCACCGTGGCACGAGAGCCGAACCGAATTAGTCCGACAAGCCGACCAGGATTCTTATTCACTACCGAGAGTGAACCCCTGCCCCATTCGCCCCTTTAATCCGTCCACAATCTTTACTCTGCATTACGATTCATTTACCGAGCGTTGATTTCCATCCCGCCGCTGCACGCCGTGAACCACGGCCGCGATCGACCCCACCCACCACTCAGGGGTCACCCCACATTCCGCGACCGCGCTGCACCCCTGAGGAGACGGGAACCATGTCAGCCTGCGTCCCCACCCACACCAGTGACTCCGACCGGCCGAGCGAGCCCTCGGGCGCCGCCCGCACCGCCCACAGTCCACCTCCACCGCCCGCGCCCCGCCGCTTCCGCATCGCGGGAGCCGACCTCTCCGCGTCCGTCGCGGTCTTCCTCATCGCCCTGCCGCTGTCCCTGGGCATCGCCCTCGCGACCGGCGCGCCCCTGGAGTCGGGGCTCGTCGCCGCCGCCGCCGGCGGCATCGTCGCCGGCTGCGTCGGCGGAGCGCCGCTCCAGGTCAGCGGGCCCGCCGCCGGCCTCACCGTCGTCACAGCCGAGCTGATCCAGCGCTACGGATGGCGGACCACCTGCGCCATCACCGTCCTCGCCGGAATCGCCCAACTCGGCCTCGGCTGCCTCCGGGTGGCCCGCACCGCCCTCGCCGTCAGCCCCGCCGTCGTGCACGGCATGCTCGCCGGCATCGGTGTCACCATCGCCGTCGCCCAGCTGCACATCGTGCTCGGTGGCTCCCCCGACAGCTCCGTGCTCGCCAACGTGGCTTCCCTGCCAGGGCAGTTGGCGGATGCGCAGCCCGCCGCGCTGGGCGTCAGCGTGCTCACGATCACCGTGCTGCTCACGTGGCCGCGCATCCCGGGACGGATCGGCCGCTTCGCCCGCAAGGTGCCGGCCGCACTCATCGCCGTGACCGCCGCGAGCGTGACCGCCGCGTTTCTCGGGCTCAGCCTGCCCGAGGTCGATCTGCCCTCCTGGAGCAGCCACGCGCTCGCCGGGCTGCCGGAAGGGCCCGTGCTCGGCATTGTCGCCGCGGTCCTGACGACCACGCTCGTGTGCAGCGTGCAGTCGCTGCTCGGGGCGGTCGCCGTGGACAAGATGACCGCCAAGCGCTCGGACCTGCCGCCCTCGATGCGCCGCTCGAACCTGGACCGGGAGCTGCTCGCGCAGGGCGCGTCGAACATCGTCTCCGGCTCGCTCGGCGGGCTGCCCGTCGCCGGGGTCGCGGTGCGCAGCACGGCGAACGTGAACGCGGGCGCCGTGAGCGGGAACTCCTCGATGCTGCACGGCGTTTGGGTAGTAGCCGCCACGCTGCTCCTGGTCCCCGTCCTGGAGCTGATCCCGCTCGCCGCGCTCGCCGCCCTGGTGATGGCGGTCGGCATCCAGATGGTGTCGCTGAACCACATCCGCACGGTCACCCGCCACCGTGAGGTCCTGGTGTACGCGGTCACCACCCTCGGCGTCGTCGTCCTCGGCGTGCTCGAAGGCGTCGGGCTCGGGGTCGCGGTCGCGGTCGCCGTCGCCCTGCACCGCCTCGCGCGCACCCGCATCACGCACGAGGTGGACTCCCGCGGCGTCCACCACGTGCGCGTACGCGGGCAGTTGACGTTCCTCGCGGTGCCCCGGCTCAGCCGGACCCTGCACCAGGTGCCGCACGGAGCGAGCTGTGTCGTGGAGCTGGACGGGTCCTTCATGGACCACGCCGCGTACGAGGCGCTGCAGGACTGGCAGAAGTCGCACACCACGCAGGGCGGCAAGGTCGAGATCGCCGGGCGGGGAGGGGCCAGGATCGCCGAACCCGCGCGTGCGAGCCACACCTGCTGCCGGCCCTGGACACCGTGGCGCAACCACCACTGCGACCGCCCCTCGCACGAGTCGCACGACCGGTCGGCGACGCCCGAGGCGACCGTGCCGCGGCGCGCCGGCGGGCACCAACTGGCCAGCGGGATCAGCGCGTTCCAGCGCAATACGGCCCCGCTGGTGCGCGAGGAGCTGGCGCGGCTCGCACGCGAGGGGCAGCAGCCCACGCAGCTGTTCCTGACGTGTGCCGACTCCCGGCTCGTCACGTCGATGATCACGTCGAGCGGTCCCGGCGATCTCTTCGTCGTACGGAATGTGGGCAACCTCGTGCCCCTGCCCGGCGCCGAGAGCGGGGACGACTCGGTGGCGGCCGCCATCGAGTACGCCGTGGATGTCCTCGAGGTGCAGTCGATCACCGTGTGCGGGCACTCCGGATGCGGGGCGATGCAGGCGCTGTTGAGCAGCCCCCCGGACGGCCACGGGGCGCTCACCCCGCTCAAGCGCTGGCTGCGGCACGGGATGCCGAGCCTGGCGCGGATGTCCGACGCGGGGCTGCCCTGGGCGCGGCTCGCGGGGCGGGCGCCCGCCGACGCGGCCGAGCAGCTCTGCCTGACCAATGTCGTCCAGCAGTTGGAGCACTTGCGGGAGCACGAGTGCGTGGCGCGCGCCCTGGAGCGGGGCGCGCTCGAACTGCACGGCATGTACTTCCACGTCGGGGAGGCGCAGGCGTATCTGCTCGCGGAGGCCGACCCGGTCTTCGGACAGGTAGCGGCCACCGCCCTCGACGGCACCCTCGACGAAGGCAGCGCCACGCGAGCCTGAACCAACCCTCCCCCGCCTGCGTGCAACAGATGAGACCGTAGGGCTCCCGACCTGGTCGGGAGCCCTACGCGTACAGGTCTAAACCAATTCGCGGACCCCCCTTGTCACCAGGGGTCGCGGTCTGATGAGCTGTGGCCTGGGACACAACGGTCGCCTCCGGCACAAACACTGCATGGGAGATGTCGTGAGCAACGAAAGCCTGGCCAACCTTCTTAAGGAGGAGCGACGCTTCGCGCCGCCCGCTGACCTGGCCGCGAACGCCAACGTCACGGCGGAAGCGTACGAGCGGGCCACGGCTGACCGGCTCGGCTTCTGGGCCGAGCAGGCGCGCCGCCTCACCTGGGCCACCGAGCCGACCGAGACCCTCGACTGGTCGAACCCGCCGTTCGCCAAGTGGTTCAAGGACGGCAAGCTCAACGTCGCGTACAACTGCGTCGACCGCCACGTGGAGGCGGGGAACGGCGACCGCGTCGCCATCCACTTCGAGGGCGAGCCCGGCGACAGCCGCGCGATCACCTACGCCGAGCTCAAGGACGAGGTCAGCCGGGCCGCGAACGCCCTGACCGAGCTGGGAGTTCAGACCGGTGACCGGGTCGCCGTCTACCTGCCGATGATCCCGGAAGCCGTCATCTCGATGCTCGCCTGCGCGCGCATCGGCGCCGCGCACTCCGTCGTCTTCGGCGGCTTCTCGGCAGACGCCATCGCCAAGCGCATCGAGGACGCCGACGCGAAGGTCGTCATCACCTCCGACGGCGGCTACCGGCGCGGCAAGCCCTCCGCGCTCAAGCCCGCGGTCGACGAGGCCGTCAGCAGCGTGCAGGGAGTCGAGAAGGTCCTCGTCGTCCAGCGCACCAAGCAGGACGTGGCGTGGACCGAGGGCCGTGACGTCTGGTGGCACGAGCTCGTCGGCCGCCAGTCCGCCGAGCACACGCCGCAGGCCTTCGACGCCGAGCAGCCGCTCTTCATCCTGTACACGTCGGGCACGACGGGTAAGCCGAAGGGCATCCTGCACACCTCCGGCGGCTACCTGACGCAGGCTTCGTACACGCACCACGCGGTCTTCGACCTCAAGCCGGAGACGGACGTCTACTGGTGCACGGCCGACATCGGCTGGGTCACGGGACACTCGTACATCACGTACGGCCCGCTCTCGAACGGCGCGACGCAGGTCATCTACGAGGGCACCCCGGACACCCCGCACCAGGGCCGGATCCCCGAGATCGTGCAGAAGTACGGCGTCACGATCCTCTACACGGCACCGACGCTGATCCGTACGTTCATGAAGTGGGGCGACGAGATCCCCGCGAAGTTCGACCTGAGCAGCCTGCGCGTGCTCGGCTCCGTGGGCGAGCCGATCAACCCCGAGGCCTGGGTCTGGTACCGCAAGCACTTCGGCGCCGACAAGTGCCCCGTCGTGGACACCTGGTGGCAGACCGAGACCGGCGCGATCATGATCTCGCCGCTGCCGGGCGTCACCGAGACCAAGCCGGGCTCCGCCCAGCGCGCACTGCCGGGCATCTCGGCGACCGTCCTCGACGACGAGGCGAACGAGGTGCCCGACGGCGGGGGCGGCTATCTCGCCCTCACCGAGCCGTGGCCATCGATGCTGCGCACCATCTGGGGCGACGACCAGCGGTTCATCGACACGTACTGGTCCCGCTTCGAGGGCAAGTACTTCGCCGGTGACGGCGCCAAGAAGGACGAGGACGGCGACATCTGGCTGCTCGGCCGGGTCGACGACGTCATGCTCGTCTCCGGGCACAACATCTCGACCACCGAGGTCGAGTCGGCGCTCGTCGCGCACCCGGCCGTCGCCGAGGCCGCCGTGGTCGGCGCCGCCGACGAGACGACCGGTCAGACTATCGTCGCCTTCGTGATCCTGCGCGGCAGCGCGGACGCCCAGGACGAGTCGCTGGTGGCGGAACTCCGCAACCACGTGGGCACCGTGCTCGGCCCGATCGCCAAGCCCAAGCGGATCCTGCCGGTCGCCGAGCTGCCCAAGACGCGCTCCGGCAAGATCATGCGCCGCCTGCTGCGCGATGTCGCGGAGAACCGGGCGGTGGGCGACGTCACCACGCTCGCCGACTCCTCCGTGATGGACCTGATCCAGGCGGAGCTGCCGTCGGCGTCCAGCGACGACTGATCCGCGTACGGCCCACACGGCCAAGGGAACGGGCATCCGGCGAGCGCGCCGGATGCCCGTTTCGTACGTAAGGTGAAGATCGCCAAGGAGACCGGGGCACCCTGTAGGGTAAAAGTCGCGTCAACGACGCGACAGAGATCCGACAGGATCCAATAGGTGCGCCGGGAAGTCTGGTCGGCAACGCAGTCAGCCGTACCCGACCGGAGGTCCCACCCGTGAGCGCGCCCAAGAACAAGCAGGACCGAAAGGCACTCGGCCGGCTCTCGCTGCCCGAGCGGACCTTCGTGGCCGACGCGCTGCGCACCGAGACCGTCGGCGGTGTCCTGCTCCTCGTCGCCGCGGTCGCCGCGCTCGTCTGGTCCAACATCCCGGCCCTGCACCACAGCTACGAGGCCGTCAGCGACTTCCACCTGGGGCCGGGCGCGCTCGGCCTCGACCTCTCCATCGAACACTGGGCCGCCGACGGGCTGCTCGCCGTCTTCTTCTTCGTCGCCGGCATCGAACTCAAGCGCGAGCTCGTCGCGGGTGACCTGCGCGATCCCAAGGCCGCCGCGCTGCCGGTCGTCGCCGCTCTGTGCGGCATGGCCATGCCCGCGATCGTGTACGTGATCGTCAACGCGACCGGCGGCGGCTCGCTGTCCGGCTGGGCCGTGCCGACGGCCACCGACATCGCCTTCGCGCTCGCCGTCCTCGCCGTCATCGGCACCTCGCTGCCGAGCGCCCTGCGCGCGTTCCTGCTGACCCTCGCCGTCGTCGACGACCTCTTCGCGATCCTGATCATCGCGGTCTTCTTCACCGACGGCCTGAACTTCGCCGCGCTCGGCGGCGCGTTCCTCGGCCTCGCCGTCTTCTGGCTGCTGCTGAGGCAGCGGGTGCGCGGATGGTACATCTACGTACCGCTCGCCCTGGTCATCTGGGGGCTGATGTACAACAGCGGCGTCCACGCCACCATCGCCGGTGTCGCCATGGGCCTGATGCTGCGCTGCCACCGGGAGGACGGCGAGGAGCGGTCGCCCGGCGAGCGCATCGAGCACGTGGTGCGGCCGCTCTCCGCGGGGCTCGTGGTGCCGCTGTTCGCGCTGTTCAGTGCCGGTGTCGCGGTGTCGGGCGGGGCCCTGGGCGACGTATTCACCAAGCCCGAGACGCTGGGCGTGGTGCTGGGGCTCGTCGTCGGCAAAGCCCTCGGGATCTTCGGCGGTACGTGGCTGACCGCCCGGTTCACCAAGGCCTCGCTCTCCGACGAACTGGCCTGGCCCGACGTGTTCGCGGTGGCCTCGCTCGCCGGCATCGGCTTCACGGTCTCGCTGCTCATCGGGGAACTCGCCTTCACCGACGACCCGTTGCTGACGGACGAGGTCAAGGCGTCCGTGCTGGTGGGCTCGCTGATCGCGGCGGTCATCTCCAGCGTGCTGCTGAAGATCCGGAACGCCAAGTACCGGGCCCTGTGGGAGGCCGAGGAGCGCGACGAGGACCTCTCCGGGGTCCCGGACATCTACGAGGTGGGCGATCCGGAGTACCACCTTCGGATGGCCGAGATCTACGAGCGGAAAGCCGCGGAACACCGGAGGCTTGCGCAAGTGGCGGCCGGGGCAGGCGGCGAGGACGAGCGTCCGGCATGATCTGACGGAGAATCGGCGCAGTACGCGCATACGGAGCTGCTACAAGGTTCCAAAGAAGAGCTTCTACAGAAGAACAGGGGAGTACGCGATGAGCGCACCCGACGACAACCCGGTCGGCGCCGAACGCAGCGTCGGCCAGCTGTTCGCATCGGCGACGGCCGAGATGTCCGCGCTGGTGCACGACGAGATCGCGCTGGCCAAGGCGCAGCTGAAAACGGACGTGAAGCGCGGAGCGACCAGCGGTGGCGCGTTCATCGCGGGAGTGGTCGTCCTGACCTTCTCGCTGCCGATGCTGAGCTTCGCGCTCGCGTACGGGATCAACGCGTGGACCGGCGGGTTCAACGGCGACGGCGGCTGGAACATGGCCTGGTGCTTCCTGCTCTCCTTCGCCGCGAGCGTGATCATCTTCCTGCTGCTCGCGCTCGTCGGCGTCGTCTTCGCCAAGAAGGCCAAGCAGGGCAAGGGCCCGCAGAAGACCGCCGCCTCGTTCAAGGAGACGGCGGGCGTACTGCAGAACGCCAAGCCGCACCCCCGTGAGGTGAGCGTGGACGGGCATGACACGAAGGCCATCGAAGCTGTGGCACGCTCGTCTGCATGACGGACCCCGCCACTCCTTCGGCTCAGCCGCCCGCGTCCTTCGTGCTCCTCGACGTCCCCGGCGGGCACAAGGTGACCCACCGGGACGTCGCGGCCAACGGCGCGCGCTTCCACATCGCCGAGATGGGTGACGGGCCGCTGGTCCTGCTCCTGCACGGCTTCCCGCAGTTCTGGTGGACGTGGCGGCACCAGCTCGCCGCGCTCGCCGACGCGGGCTTCAGGGCCGTCGCGATGGACCTGCGCGGAGTGGGCGGCAGCGACCGTACGCCGCGGGGGTACGACCCGGCGAACCTCGCGCTCGACGTCACGGGCGTGATCCGCTCCCTCGGCGAGCCCGACGCGGC
Organism: Streptomyces sp. NPDC002790; assembly: GCF_040295505.1. Classification (NCBI taxonomy): domain Bacteria; kingdom Bacillati; phylum Actinomycetota; class Actinomycetes; order Kitasatosporales; family Streptomycetaceae; genus Streptomyces; species Streptomyces sp. NPDC002790. The sequence goes on from NZ_JBEOVM010000017.1 coordinate 77,144, forward strand.
GCTCGTCGGCCACGACCTCGGCGGGTATCTCGCCTGGACCGCGGCCGTGATGCGACCCAAGCTGGTGCGCCGGCTCGTGGTCTCCTCGATGCCGCATCCGCGCCGGTGGCGCGCGGCGATGCTGGCGGACTACCGGCAGTCGCGCTCGGGCTCGTACGTCTGGGGCTTCCAGCGTCCCTGGCTGCCCGAGCGTCAGCTCCTCGCGAACGACGGCGAGTTGGTGGGCAAGCTGGTCCGGGACTGGTCGGGGCCGCACCAGCCCGACGACGCGGCCGTGCGGACGTACCGGCAGGCCATGTGCATCCCGTCGACCGCGCACTGCTCGATCGAGCCGTACCGGTGGATGGTGCGCTCGCTCGCGCGCCCCGACGGGATCCAGTTCAACCGGCGGATGAAGCGCCCCGTGCGGGTGCCGACGCTGCATGTGCACGGCTCCCTCGACCCGGTGATGCGCACGCGCAGCGCGGCGGGCTCGGGCGAGTACGTGGAAGCCCCGTACCGCTGGCGCCTCTTCGACGGCCTCGGCCACTTCCCGCACGAGGAGGACCCCGCGGCGTTCTCGAAGGAACTGGTCAACTGGCTGAAGGATCCCGAGCCCGACCGGTAGGCCGGGAACGTGTGTTCCTCGAACGGCCAATTGCCTGGCGCATAACCCGATTTGGGGAGCGTGAGGGCGGTTACCGACCATGGGGCAGGGGCACACGTCGGGGTATGGGCTGGACGCACGACTACAGTGACGCAGCACGCAATCGCCGCCCAGCGATGACGCTGGGCTCTCCCCAGAGGGGGGCGCCGGACGGCTGGTCGGCGCACGATCCCCGACTGGGCATTCCTCGTATTCTGCGGCGCCGCGCCCGGTGGGTGTCCGCGCGGATCCGGCACGGCAGTCGGGGCTGAACGCCCTTCCACCACCGCGGACTACAGCGCGCAGGCGTCCGTGTCGACCTGCTGGTTCGCCGCGCGGCCTCGCGCGATGTCGGTCCGGATCTCGTCGCCCGACAGCGCGTAGCCCGTCTCCGAGTCGTCGAGCGACTTGGCGAAAACCACGCCGTAGACCTGGCCGCCCGGAGTGAGCAGCGGTCCGCCGGAGTTGCCCTGACGGACCGTCGCGAACAGCGAGTACACATCGCGGCGCACGGTGCCGCGGTGGTAGATGTCCGGGCCGTTCGCCGTGATGCGGCCGCGTACGCGCGCGGGGCGGACGTCGTACGCGCCGTTCTCCGGGAAGCCCGCGACGATCGCGCCGCCGCCGCGCTGCGCGTCGGTCTCCGTGAACTGGAGCGGGGGCGCCTTCAGGGCCGGCACGTCCAGGACGGCGATATCGCGCTTCCAGTCGTAGAGCACGACCTTCGCGTCGTACTTCACGCCCTCGCCGCCTATCTGGACGGTGGGTTCGTCGACACCGCCGACCACATGCGCGTTCGTCATCACGCGGCGGTCGGAGAACACGAAGCCGGTGCCCTCGAGGACCTTGCCGCAACTGGGCGCCTGGCCCACGACCTTGACGATGGACCGCTTCGCGCTCCGCGCCACCTGGCTGCCCGCGAGTGCCGGGTCCGGCGGCTTCACATCGGCGATCGGTTCGTTCGCGAACGGGCTGAAGACCTGCGGGAACCCGTTCTGCGCGAGGGTCGAGGAGAAGTCCGCGAACCAGGTGTCCGCCTGTGTGGGCAGCGCCTGCGAAACGCCCAGCAGCACCTTCGAGTTGCGTACTTCCTTGCCGAGCGTGGGCAGCGTGGTGCCGGCCAGCGCGGAACCGATCAGCCAGGCGACCAGGAGCATCGCCGCCACGTTCACCACCGCGCCGCCCGTCGCGTCGAGCGCGCGGGCCGGGGACCAAGTGATGTACCTGCGCAGCTTGTTGCCCAAGTGCGTCGTGAAGGCCTGTCCGACGGAGGCGCAGACGATCACGACGACCACGGCGACGACCGCGGCGGTCGTGGTGACTTCCGCGTCACTGGTGATCGCGTCCCACAGGAGAGGCAGCGCGTAGACCGCGACCAGTCCGCCGCCGAGGAAGCCGATCACCGACAGGATGCCGACGACGAAACCCTGGCGGTAGCCGACGATCGCGAACCACACGACCGCGGCGAGCAGCAGGAAGTCCAGCACGTTCACCGATTCACGCCCCGCCTTGCATCTCGCCTCGTCCCAGTCGGCCTGTGCTCGTGATTCACGGCGTCCACCCTGTCACGACCGCCAATCGAGTGGGACCGTCTTTGATCGGTCCCAGGGGCGCTCCCACCCCGCGTAGTGCAGCAGCCGGTCGATCACGCCCGCGGTGAACCCCCAGACCAGCGCCGACTCCACCAGGAAGGCGGGGCCCCTGTGCCCGCTCGGGTGGACCGTCGTCGCCCGGTTCTCCGGGTCCGTGAGATCTGCCACGGGGACCGTGAAGACCCGCGCCGTCTCCGCCGGGTCGACCGCCGCGACGGGTGAGGGCACCCGCCACCACCCCAGTACGGGCGTGACGACGAAGCTGCTCACCGGGATGTACAGCTTCGGCAGCACGCCGAAGAGCTGGACGCCGCCGGGGTCGAGGCCCGTCTCCTCCCACGCCTCCCGCAGGGCGGCGTGCAGCGGGCCCGCGGCGAGCGGGTCGCCGTCCTGCGGGTCGAGGGCGCCGCCGGGGAACGAGGGCTGGCCCGCATGGGATCTGAGCGAGCCCGAGCGCTCCATGAGCAATAGCTCGGGCCCGCGCTCCCCCTCGCCGAACAGGACCAGCACGGCGGACTGCCGACCGGCACCGCTCTCCGGCGGCAGGAAACGGCTGAGCTGCTCGCCACGGACCGTGGCGGCGGCGTGGGCCACGGGGTCCAGCCAGGCGGGAAGCCCCTCGGTCCGGAGCGTCACGTCGGAGGGCGGCGGAGAACCCGACCCCTGCGCCCCGCCGCTCATCCCGCCGATCTCGCTCACGTGCTTCATCGCCGCCCCCTCGCGGTGTGCTGGGCCCGAGGCCCCCGAATGCCCTCCGATGCGGTCCGTCACGTCTCCCGGCCGGCCAGGGGCGGCGCCGGGAGGCCGCCCGCGTCCAGGTAGGACTGCGGGGGCTTGAGGCGCTGGCCGGGAAAGCCGCCCTTCTCGTACTTGAGCAGCTTCTCCGCCTTCTGCGGGTCCGTCTCCCCCTCCCCGAACGCCGGGCAGAGCGGGGCGATCGGGCAGGCGCCGCAGGCCGGCTTGCGGGAGTGGCAGATGCGGCGGCCGTGGAAGATCACGTTGTGACTCAGCTGAGTCCAGTCGCTCTTCGGGAAGAGCGCGCCGACGGCCGCCTCGACCTTGTCCGGGTCCGTCTCGTCGGTCCACTTCCAGCGGCGGACCAGGCGGCCGAAGTGTGTGTCGACGGTGATTCCGGGCCTCCCGAACGCGTTCCCCAACACCACGAAGGCCGTCTTGCGGCCCACGCCGGGCAGCTTGACCAGGTCTTCGAGGCGGCCGGGCACCTCGCCGCCGAAGCCCTCGCTCAGCGCCTTGGCCAGGCCCATGATCGAGCGGGTCTTGGCGCGGAAGAAGCCGGTCGGCCGGATCAGCTCCTCGACCTCCTCCGGGTTGGCCGCGGCCAGGTCCTCGGGGGTCGGGTACTTGGCGAACAGGGCCGGCGTCGTCTGGTTGACCCTCAGGTCCGTGGTCTGGGCCGACATGACCGTGGCCACCAGGAGCTGGAAGGGGCTCTCGAAGTCCAACTCCGGGTGGGCGTACGGGTACACCTCCGCGAGCTCCCGGTTGATCTTCCGCGCACGCCGCACGAGCGCCGTGTGCGTCTCGGGGCGTGCGGCCGTCTTCTTCGCGGCGGCCCGCGCGGGGGCCGCCGACTTCTTCGCTGTGGGCTTCTTCGCGGGCGCGGACATCGGCTAGGCGGCCTTCCCCTGTGCGGACACGGACTTCAGTACGGGCTCGGCCCCGATCACGCTCACCGGGGACGCCATCAGCGCCCTGGTCACGGCCTCAGGGGCACCTTTCTGCGCCTGTTCGCCCACAGCGGAATCGAGATCGTCCGCCACCGTCACGACCCCCTTCGCCTGCGCTCTCACCGGCTTTTTGAACACTCGGCCAGCCTAAAGCCCGGCACTGACATCCGCCCCGAAGCCACTGGATCGCTCCACGATTGGCCCCCTCCCCCTCGGGTTGTGGCGCGGGTGCGGCAGACTTGTGTACGAGTGACTGATCACACTGTTTGGACCGTCCGGCAAAATGGGCAGTGAAAATGATCGACAACCGGGGCGATCCGGTCGATTCGATCGGGCCCACTCCCGATGCAGGCGACATAGGAGAGAAACTCGTGGACGACGTTCTGCGGCGCGCCCCGCTCTTCGCGGCGCTCGATGACGAGCAGGCCGCGGAGCTCCGCGCCTCCATGAGTGAGGTGACCCTCGCACGCGGCGACGCCCTGTTCCACGAGGGCGACCCCGGAGACCGCCTGTACGTGGTCACCGAGGGCAAGGTGAAGCTCCACCGCACTTCCCCCGACGGGCGGGAGAACATGCTCGCCGTCCTCGGCCCCGGCGAGCTGATCGGCGAGCTGTCGCTGTTCGACCCGGGACCGCGCACCGCCACCGCCAGCGCCCTCACCGAGGTCAAGCTCCTCGGCCTGGGCCACGGCGACCTGCAGCCCTGGCTGAACGTCAGGCCCGAGGTCGCCACGGCCCTGCTGCGGGCCGTCGCCCGGCGCCTGCGCAAGACCAACGACCAGATGTCCGACCTGGTCTTCTCCGACGTGCCCGGCCGCGTGGCCCGTGCACTCCTCGACCTGTCGCGCCGCTTCGGCGTGCAGTCCGAGGAAGGCATCCACGTCGTGCACGACCTGACGCAGGAAGAGCTGGCCCAGCTGGTCGGCGCCTCCCGCGAGACGGTCAACAAGGCGCTCGCGGACTTCGCCGGCCGCGGCTGGCTCCGCCTGGAGGCCCGCGCCGTGATCCTCCTGGACGTGGAGCGCCTCGCGAAGCGCTCGCGCTGACACCACACGCCTACGTTGACGGGTCCCGCCACACCTCGTGGCGGGACCCGTCTACGTAGTGGCACAAAAAGCGGTACCCGTCTACGAAGAGACGCCTCTACGAAGAGACGCACAGGGGAGCCACTCATGACACAGCCGTCCGATCTCGTCACCCGTTTCGAGGCAGAGCGCGGGCGGCTGCGCTCCGTGGCGTACCGGATGCTCGGTTCGCTGAGCGAGGCCGAGGACGCCGTGCAGGAGGGGTGGCTGCGGCTCCAGCGGGCCGAGAGCGGCGACGTACGGAACCTGGGCGGCTGGCTGACCACTGTCGTCGGGCGGATCTGCCTGGACATGCTGCGGGCCCGTACAGCGCGGCGTGAGGACCCTCTGGAGGACGGGGCCGCCGAGACCCACGTGCCCGACCCGGTGGTCCGTCCCGCCGACCCCGTCCACGAGGCCGAACTCGCGGACTCCGTCGGGCTCGCGCTGCTCGTCGTCCTGGACACCCTCGCGCCCGCCGAACGCCTCGCCTTCGTACTGCACGACATGTTCGCGGTGCCGTTCGAGGACCTCGCCCCCATCGTGGAGCGCACCCCCGCGGCGACCCGGCAGCTGGCGAGCAGGGCGCGCCGCCGCGTGCAGGGCTCGACCGTGCCGCCGGGCGCCTCCTTGGCGCGGCAGCGCGAGGTCGTCGACGCCTGGCTCGCCGCCACGCGCGTGGGTGACTTCGAGGCGCTGCTCGAACTCCTCGACCCGGACGTCCTGTTGCGGGTCGACGCGGGCGGCGGCACCGCCTCCGGCATCCTCCGCGGCAGCCTGGCCGTGGCCAAGCAGGCCGCCTTCTACGGAAAGCTGGCGCAGGCCGCCTACCCGGCGTTCGTCGGCGACGGCCTCGGCATCGTGCAGGCGCCCCGCGGCCAGGTCGTCGCGGTACTCGCCTTCACGTTCCGGGACGGCAAGGTCGTCGGCGTCGACATCATCGCGGACCCGCCGCGCCTCGCCGCGCTGGGCATCGGGTGGGTGGGCCCCCGCGGCGAGTGACCCGCGCCTTGGGCCCGGCGTGGGGTGCGGTCGCGGGGCTCTGCCCCGGACCCCGCCGCCCAATCGCCGCGGGGGCTTGAATGGGCGCTCTAGATCAACCCGTGTTCCCGCAGATAGTCGAGCTGGGCCCGCACGCTCAGCTCGGCCGCGGGCCACAACGACCGGTCCACGTCCGCGTACACGTGCGCCACGACCTCGGAGGCCGCCGCGTACCCCTCCTCGACGGCCGTCTCCACCTGAGCGAGCCGGTTCGCCCGGTGCGCCAGGTAGAACTCGACGGCGCCCTGGGCGTCCTCGAGGACCGGGCCGTGGCCCGGCAGCACCGTGTGCACCCCGTCGTCGACCGCCAGGGAGCGCAGCCGGCGCAGCGAGTCCAGGTAGTCGCCGAGGCGGCCGTCCGGGTGGGCGACCACGGTCGTGCCGCGCCCGAGGATGGTGTCACCCGTCAATACGGCCTGATCGGCCGGGAGATGGAAGCACAGCGAGTCCGCGGTGTGCCCCGGCGTCGGCACGATGCGCATCTCCAGGCCCCCCGTGGTGATCACGTCACCGGCGGCGAGCCCCTCGTCGCCGAGCCGCAGCGCCGGGTCGAGCGCCCGCACCTTCGTCCCGGTCAACTCGGCGAACCGGCCCGCCCCTTCGGCGTGGTCCGGGTGCCCGTGCGTGAGGAGGGTGAGCGCGACCCGCTTGCCCGCCTTCTCGGCGATGTCCAGCACGGCGTGCAGGTGCTCGTCGTCCAGCGGGCCGGGGTCGATGACGACGGCGAGGTCGCTGTCCGGTTCGGCGACGATCCAGGTGTTGGTGCCGTCGAGGGTCATCGCGGACGCGTTGGGCGCCAGGACGTTGACCGCGCGGGCGGTGGCGGGGCCCGAGAGGACCCCGCCGCGCGGCTGGCCCGGCAGGGCCGCGGCTTCGGTCATGAGGTTGCTCCCCCGTCGCTGTCGCGCTTCCCGGTCGGGATGTGCTTGGTGAACTCGTCGTGCCCCGGCCAGGACAGCACCAGCTCGTTCTCCTCCATGCGCGCCTGTGCGAGTACGGGAGTGAGGTCGCGCCCCGCCGCCCCCGCGAGGGCGTCACGCACCTCGCCGTACGCCTCCAGGGTGCGCAGCGTCGCGATCGTCGGCGGCATCATCGTCAGCTCGCCCCGGTCGTACTCCGCCGCGGCCCGCCCCGGAGTGATCCACACCGTGCGGTCGGCCTCGGAGGAGTCGTCGCTGGTGCGCTGGCCCGCCGGGAGCGCGGCCGCGAAGAACCACGTGTCGTAGCGGCGCGGCTCGAACTCGGGGGTGATCCAGCGGGCCCACGCGCCGAGCAGATCGGAGCGCAGCACCAGGCCACGGTTCTCCAGGAACCCGGCGAAGGACAGGTCCCGGTCGATCAGCGCCTGCCGGTCGGCCTGCCACCGCTCGCCCGTCGTGTCGTCGACGACGGTGTCCGGGGTCGGCCCGGCGAGCAGCACGCCCGCCTCCTCGAACGTCTCCCGCACGGCGGCGCAGACGATCGCCTGGGCCTCCAGCTCGGGCACGCCGAGCCGCTCGGCCCACTGCGCGCGCGTGGGGCCCGCCCAGCGCACCAGTCGGTCGTCGTCGCGCGGGTCGACGCCGCCGCCCGGATACGCGTAGGCGCCGGCCGCGAACTTCATCGACGTACGTCTGCGGAGCATGTGCACCTCGACGCCCTTGGCGCCTGCGGTGTCTTCGATGTTTCTGAGCAGCATCACCGTCGCCGCCCTGCGCGGCGTCGCGGGCGTGAGCGTGCCGGCGGCGAGGCCGCGGATGCGTTCCGGCCACTCAGGGGGATACCACTGCCCATTTGCCATGGCCGGAGGCTAACCGCTGGCGGCCGGATGTTCGAGAGGCCGCCCGAAACCAAGATCGGACGGCCCCTCGATCACGAACCCGTACGCCTACGCGTACATCTACGCGTACGCACACACGCGTACGTCAGCGGCTCACACCTCGGTGAGCTCCACCTGGATCTCGACCTCGACCGGCGCGTCCAGCGGCAGCACGGCCACGCCCACGGCGCTGCGCGCGTGCACGCCCTTGTCGCCGAGGACCTCGCCGAGCAGCTCGCTCGCGCCGTTGATGACGCCGGGCTGTCCGGTGAAGTCGGTGGCGGAGGCGACGAAGCCGACGACCTTCACCACGCGCGCGATGCGGTCCAGGTCACCGGTGACGGACTTCACGGCCGCCAGCGCGTTCAGCGCGCAGGTACGGGCCAGGTCCTTGGCCTGCTCGTCGGTGACCTCGTCGCCGACCTTGCCGGTCAGCGGCAGCTTGCCGTCGACCATGGGCAGCTGCCCGGCCGTGTACACGTACATGCCGGACTGCACGGCCGGCTGATACGCGGCGACCGGAGGGACGACGGGCGGCAGGGTCAGGCCGAGCTCGGCGAGCCGTGCGTCGACGACGCCGCTCACGCCTGCTTCTCGCGCTTCAGATAGGCCACCAGCTGCTCAGGGTTGTTCGGCCCCGGCACGACCTGGACCAGCTCCCAGCCGTCCTCGCCCCACGTGTCCAGGATCTGCTTCGTCGCGTGCACGAGGAGCGGCACGGTCGCGTATTCCCACTTCTTTGCCATGGGGCCGACTGTATCCGTCCGGACATGGCCGAAGCGTTCCGGAGGCTGCTGCGTGGATGTCCGACCTACTGGTTAGGCTCGAATACGTGAGCAGGCTCCAGGTCGTCAGCGGCAAGGGCGGGACCGGAAAGACCACGGTCGCCGCTGCACTCGCGCTCGCCCTCGCGACCGAGGGAAAGCGCACTCTCCTCGTGGAGGTGGAGGGCAGACAGGGCATCGCGCAGCTCTTCGAGACGGAGGCGCTCCCCTACGAGGAACGGAAGATCGCCGTCGCGCCCGTATCAAGAGGTGCATCGCGTAGCGATTCGGGCAAGGGTGGCGGCGGGCGACGGGCGGGAGAGGTGCACGCGCTCGCCATCGATCCCGAACTGGCGCTTCTGGACTACCTCCAGATGTTCTACAAGCTGGGCGGCGCCGGCCGCGCCCTGAAGAAGCTGGGCGCGATCGACTTCGCGACCACCATCGCGCCGGGCCTGCGGGACGTACTCCTGACGGGCAAGGCCTGCGAGGCCGTGCGCAGAAAAGACAAACAGGGGCGCTACATCTACGACTACGTGGTGATGGACGCGCCGCCCACCGGCCGCATCACCCGGTTCCTCAACGTGAACGACGAGGTGGCCGGGCTCGCCAAGATGGGCCCGATACACAATCAGGCGCAGGCGGTGATGCGGGTCCTCAAGTCCCGTGAGACCGCGGTGCACTTGGTGACCCTCCTCGAGGAGATGCCGGTGCAGGAGACCCTCGACGGGGTCGCCGAGCTGCGCGCCGCGAAGCTGCCCGTCGGCCGGATCATGGTGAACATGGTGCGACCCACGCTCCTCGGGGAACCCGCCCTGGCACTGGCCTCCGACGGCGAGGTCCGCCCCGCGGTCGCCGAGGCCCTGACGGCCGCCGGTCTCGGCAGCGCCAAGCGGCTCGCCGGCCCGCTGCTCGCGCAGGCCGGGGAGTACGCCGAGCGCTACGCCCTGGAGCGCGCCCAGCGCGATCAGCTCGCCGAGGCGGACCTGCCCCTGCACGAACTGCCGCTGCTCACCGAGGGCCTCGACCTCTCCGGGCTCTACACGCTCGCCGAGGAACTGCGACAGCAAGGGATTTCATGACACTGAACCCTTCGGGCACGCTCGACGTCGACCCGCTGCTCGACGACCCGCAGACCCGCATCGTGGTGTGCTGCGGCAGCGGCGGCGTCGGCAAGACCACCACGGCCGCCGCCCTGGGGCTGCGCGCCGCCGAGCGCGGCCGCAAGGTCGTCGTCCTCACCATCGACCCGGCACGCAGGCTCGCCCAGTCCATGGGCATCGACTCGCTGGACAACACGCCGCGCCGGGTGAAGGACATCGCCACCGCCGAAGGCGCGGAGGGCGGCGAACTGCACGCGATGATGCTCGACATGAAGCGCACCTTCGACGAGATCGTCGAGGCGCACGCGGACGAGGAGCGCGCGAAAGCGATCCTGGGCAACCCCTTCTACCAGTCGCTCTCGGCAGGCTTCGCGGGCACGCAGGAGTACATGGCGATGGAGAAGCTGGGCCAGCTGCGCTCGCGCGACGAGTGGGACCTGATCGTCGTCGACACGCCGCCCTCGCGCTCCGCGCTCGACTTCCTGGACGCGCCCACCCGCCTCGGCTCCTTCCTCGACGGGAAGCTGATCCGGCTGCTCATGGCGCCCGCGAAGGTCGGCGGCCGCGCGGGCATGAAGTTCCTGAACGTCGGGATGTCGCTGATGACCGGCACACTCGGCAAGCTGCTCGGCGGCCAACTCCTGCGCGATGTGCAGACGTTCGTGGCCGCGATGGACACGACGTTCGGCGGCTTCCGTACGCGCTCGGACGCCACGTACAAGCTGTTGCAGGCGCCCGGCACGGCGTTCCTCGTGGTCGCCGCGCCGGAGCGGGACGCGCTGCGCGAGGCCGCGTACTTCGTGGAGCGCCTGGCCGCGGAGAAGATGCCGCTGGCCGGTCTCGTACTGAACCGGGTGCACGGCAGCGGCGCGAGCCGGCTTTCGGCCGAGCGGGCGCTCGCCGCCGCGGAAAATCTTGACGAGAACCGCATTGTGGATCAGACGGGCGGGAAGGAAGAGGATCGTGCCACTCCCGAGGCACTCCCCGAGGCACCTTCCGAAGCGCCCTTTGAGGCATCCGAGACATCCGGCGCCGACTCCACGGCCGAGCCCAGCATTGAGCAACTGACCGCGGGACTGCTGCGGTTGCACGCGGAGCGCATGCGGCTGGTCGCCCGCGAACAGCGCACGCGTGACCGCTTCACCGCGCGGCATCCCGAGGTCGCCGTGACCGAGGTCGCGGCCCTGCCCGGTGACGTACACGACCTGACAGGCCTCAGGGACATCGGGGAACGGCTCGCGGCCGGGGGCACTCCGGCCGGAGCGTGAGCCGTACAGCGGTTGACGGTGCGCCGGCTATCCGACGGCCGCGTACCTCTCGTACGTCTCGTCGTTCTCCAGCTCCACGGGCAGCAGGCCCGCGCCGCGCTCGTACTCCGTACGCGCCGTCTCAAGGAGATGGCGCCACGAGGTGACCGTCGGACGCCTGCGCAGCAACGCGCGGCGCTCTCGCTCCGTCATGCCACCCCACACGCCGAACTCGACGCGATTGTCCAGCGCGTCCGCCAGGCACTCGGTCCGCACGGGACATCCCGTGCACACCGCCTTCGCCCGGTTCTGCGCTGCTCCTTGAACGAACAGTTCGTCCGGATCGGTAGTGCGGCAGGCCGCCTGCGCACTCCAGTCGACTACCCAGCCCATACCGGCGCCGTCCTCTCCCGAATCGAGGCTCCCCCACGGCGGCAGCGGCATATTCACCGCCGCCAGTTGAGGACGTTACGGAAGGTGGGCACAGCGCAACACCCCCTTCGGGCCCAATCTTGAATGGTCCGAACGGACTATGCGTGAGCGGCAGATCACCCGACGGAGTGACCGAAGGACATGCGTAATAACCCCGGCAAAACGGGACAGTTCACTTGAGTCACAACGGTCATCGAGTGACACACAAGGCCAAGTCGGACACCCCTGGAGCCCTGTGCGAAGCTCCACGAGAGGGTCCGGGAATGACTACAAGAGGCACTTCATACGTACGGGGAACGATTCGGGGTCGTCCCGCATCTTGATACGAGACCGCACTGCTGTGACAGTTGAGTGCAGCTTAGGCCAAGGCATATACGCCTGTCCGGAGAATCGGCACGTAGGCTGCCCCGCATGGGAAAGAAGCGCTCGGGCGGTGGCGGCGGTCTGTCGCCGGCCCAACAGGCCGCCAAGTTCCTCGGAGTCAGCGTGCTCGCGGGAGCCGTACTGGCGGGAATCGCCCTGCCCGCGGCAGGCGCGCTCGGCCTCGCGGCCAAGGGATCCGTCGAGGGGTTCGACGAGATCCCGGCGACGTTGAAGACCCCGCCGCTGAGCCAGCGCACCACGATCCTGGACAACCAGGGCGGGAAGATCGCGACCGTCTACTCGCGCGACCGCACGGTCGTGAAGCTCGACGACATCTCGCCGTACATGCAGAAGGCGATCGTCGCGATCGAGGACTCACGGTTCTACGAACACGGCGCCGTCGACGCCAAGGGCATCCTGCGCGCGATCAACGCCAACGCGCAGAACGGCGGCGTCTCGCAGGGCGCCTCCACCCTCACCCAGCAGTACGTGAAGAACGTATTCATGGAGGAGGCGGGCGACGACCCGACCAAGCTGGCGCAGGCGACTCAGCAGACCATCGGCCGCAAGGTCAAGGAGCTGAAGTACGCGATCCAGGTGGAGAACGAGGTCGGCAAGAAGAAGATCCTCAACAACTACCTGAACATCACGTACTTCGGAGAGCAGGCCTACGGCGTCGAGGCCGCGGCCCAGCGCTACTTCTCCAAATCGGCGAAGGACCTGAACATCCAGGAGTCGGCGATGCTCGCCGGCATCGTGCAGTCACCCAGCCGCTACGACCCCGTCAACGACGAGGCCGAGGCGAAGAAGCGGCGCAACATCGTGCTGCAGCGGATGGCCGAGACGCACGACATCACGCAGGCCGAGGCCGCCGAGGCCAAGAAGACACCGATCGGCCTGAAGGTCAGCAGGCCGCAGAACGGCTGCATCACCGCGGAGCGCGGCGCGGCGTTCTTCTGCAACTACGTCAGGAACGTCTTCCTCAACGACCCGGCCTTCGGCAAGACGTCCGAGGATCGCGCCAAGGTCTGGAACCGCGGCGGCCTGACGGTGAAGACGACGCTCGACCCGCAGACGCAGGACTCCGTGCAGGAGTCGGTCAAGCGGCACGTCTACCAGACGGACAAGGTCGACGCGGCGGGCGCGTTCGTCGAGCCGGGCACCGGCAAGGTCCTCGGCATGGGCCAGTCGAAGCCGTACGGCTCGGACGCCAGTAAGAACGAGTCGGAGATGAACTACTCCGTCAACTACCGGGACGGCGGCTCGAACCTGGGCTTCCCGACGGGTTCGACGTTCAAGCCGTTCGTGGCGGCCGCGGCCCTGGAGAAGGGCACGCCGGTGACGAAGCAGTACCCGGCGCCGTACCAGATGCCGTACCCGAGCCGCGTCCAGACGTGCAGCGGCAAGCCGTGGGTCAACGACGGCGGCTACAAGCTGGAGAACGAGAACGAGTCGGAGGTCGGCCCGTACCGCCTCAAGGAGGCGATGGCCAAGTCCATCAACACGTACTTCGTGCAGATGATCGGCGACATCGGCATGTGCCCGGTCGTGAAGATGACCGACAAGCTGGGCGTGGTGCAGGGCAACGGCAAGAAGGTCGACGAGGTGCCCTCGTCGATGACCCTCGGCTCGACGGGTCTCTCGCCGCTGACCATGGCCTCCGCGTACGCGGCGTTCGCCAACCGCGGCACGTACTGCACGCCCGTCGCCATCGACGCGATCACCGACCCCAACGGCAAGGCGCTCTCCGTGCCGAAGTCGAAGTGCTCGCGGGCGATGTCGACGTCGACCGCCGACAAGATCAATACGCTGCTCAGCGGCGTGGTCGACTCCGGTACGGGCAAGACGGCCGGCCTCACCGGCCGGGACAACGCGGGCAAGACCGGTACCACCGACGGCCGTAAGAACGCCTGGTTCGCCGGCTACACGCCGAACCTGTCCGGCGCCGTCTGGGTCGGCAGCGCCTCGCAGGCCGTCGAGATGACCGACATCACCATCGGTGGCCAGTACCACGACAAGGTCTTCGGCGCCGATACGCCGGGGCCGATCTGGCGGGACGCGATGAACGGCGCGCTGTCCGGCAGGGACGCGCCCACCTTCAACAAGGTGAACATCCCGGACCCGGACAAGAAGAAGTCCAAGGGCAAGAGCAAGAAGCCCGAGTCCGGGGACCACACGGACGACGGGGGCAACGGCGACACCGACCCGCTGCCCGACATCTCGATCCCGCCGGACCTGATCGGCGGCGGGAACGGGAATGGGAACGGGGGCGGCTGGGGCCGCCACTGACCGCCTCCGGCGGATGACGAGGAGAGGGGGGCCCCCCCCCGGGGGGGGGCGGTTGGCCCGCCCCCGGGGGGCGCCCCCCCCCCGCCCCCCCAAAGGGGGGGGGGGGGGCCCCCCGGGG